>CAZDAV010000257.1:0-1524 GCA_964503725.1 uncultured Steroidobacteraceae bacterium | reverse complement strand
GCGCCTTCATCATGTTCGCCGGCATCTACTACGGCGGCATGTACGGCGGCTCGACGACCTCGATCCTGCTCAACACGCCTGGCGAGTCGGCCTCGGTGGTCACCACGATCGAGGGGTTCCAGATGGCGAAGCGCGGGCGCGGCGGCGCCGCGCTGTCGACGGCCGCCATCGGCTCGTTCGTGGCCGGCACGATCTCCACCGTGGCCATCACCTTCCTCGCGCCGGTGGTGGCCGGCCTGGCCCGCACGTTCCAGCCGGCCGACTACGTCGGCCTGATGCTCGTGGCCTTCACGAGCATCACCGCCCTCGTGGGCCGCTCGCTGCTGCGGGGAATGCTGAGCCTCTTCCTCGGCCTCGCCATCGGGCTGATGGGCATCGACAACCTGACCGGCCAGGAGCGCTTCACCTTCGGCGTTCCGCAGCTGCTCGGTGGGCTGGACATCGTGGTCGTCGCGGTCGGGCTGTTCGCGGTGGGCGAGGCCCTCTACGTCGCGTCGCGCATGCGCTACGACCGCGAGGAGATCGTCCCGGTGCGCGGCTCGCTGCTCATGAACCGCGACGAGCTGCGGCGCTCGTGGAAGCCGTGGCTCCGTGGGACGGCGATCGGCTTCCCGATCGGCGCCCTGCCCGCCGGGGGTGCGGAGATCCCAACCTTCCTCTCCTACGCCCTCGAGAAGCGCCTCGCTCCGAAGGCGCCCTGGGGCAAGGGGGCGATCGAGGGCGTCGCCGGTCCGGAGGCAGCGAACAACGCCGCCTTCTCGGGCGTGCTGGTCCCGCTCCTCACCATCGGGATCCCGACCTCCGCGACGGCGGCGATCCTCCTGGCCGCCTTCCAGATCTACAACCTGCAGCCGGGCCCGCTGCTGTTCCAGAACTCGGGGGACCTGGTGTGGGCGCTGATCGCCAGCCTGTACATCGGCAACGTGATGCTGCTTGTCCTGAACCTGCCGCTCATTCGATTGTGGGTGAAGATCCTCGCCATCCCTCGGCCGCTGCTGTACTCGGCCATCCTCGTGTTCGCGACGCTCGGCGTGTACTCCCTTGCCAACTCGCTGGTGGACGTCCTGATCATGTACGTCATCGGCGTCATCGGCTTCTTCATGCGCCGATACGACTTCCCGGTGGGGCCGATGATCCTGGGGGTGATCCTGGCGCCGATGCTCGAGTCGCAGTTCCGGCGTGCGCTGCAGATCAGCCAGGGCGACCTGAGCGTCTTCGTCACCAGGCCGATCTCGGCCGTCCTGCTGGCGATCGCGGTCTCGATCCTGGTCGTGCCGTACCTGCCGCGCCTCCTGGGTGGCGGCCGGCGACTGGCCTTCGGAAGCGGCTCGGACGACTGACCGGCTCTCGAGCGCTGTGGTCAGACGGCCCCCCGGCCTAGCCTGGCCGGAACGTCAGAAAGGCGACGGCGCCAAGCACCACCATATTGATCGCGATGCCGGGCGCCGCCTCGGGGAGCCCGGCGTCCAGATCAGGCCGGCATCGGCTCGAGGTCGCGACCGGTCCACGAAGCGCTGTGCGGGT
>CAZDAV010000256.1:0-1526 GCA_964503725.1 uncultured Steroidobacteraceae bacterium | reverse complement strand
CGGCAGCCTGGTGCCCGTGCGCACGTGGGCGCCGCCGGACGTGGCGGTCTTCACCTTCGTCAGTAAGCTGGGGGGTGCTGCGCCGCACCCCCCAGACCCCCCGCTCGGCGCGCCGAAGTGAATCCGGCTCGCTCGCTGCAGTTGCCGTGAGCTAATCGCGGATCAGCTGCGAGAAGCGCCAGCTTCGGTCGCCGTGGCCCTCCAGCTCATCGCGGATCAGCGGCGAGAAGCGCCACGGCGCTCCGCTTCTCGTCCGCTGCATCCGCGTCAATAACTATTACAGTTCTGTGACATATGGGCCGGGGACCGGATGCTAGCCTCGTTGGTGCACGTCGCGTGCGAGGAGGTCTCTTGTCCCTGACCTGGAACGGCAAGAAGTTCGACTGGGTGAACGTCGCGTACTTCGGCGCGATCCACGTCGGAGCGCTGTTCGCTCCGTTCCAGTTCTCGTGGTCGGCGGTGGGCGCGTTCTTCTTCCTCTACTGGCTGAGCGCGTCGATCGGCATCTGCGCCACCTACCACCGCCTGCTCACGCACCGCGGCTACGTCGTGCCGAAGCCGCTCGAGTACCTCATGACCATCTTCGGGATGCTCGCCAGCGAGGGCGGGGCAATCACCTGGGTGGCGCGCCACCGGTTCCATCACACGATGTCGGACCGCCCGGGCAAGGACATCCACACCCCGAAGGACGGCTTCTGGTGGAGCCACATGGGCTGGATCGTCTGCGAGATGGCCATCGACAACAAGACCGTCGAGAAGCGCTACGCTCCGGAGCTGGTCGCCGACCCCGTGCACCGGCTGCTCAACAAGGTGCACGTCTTCCCCAACATCGTCCTCGGCCTGATCTTCTACGCGATCGCCGGCTGGCCGCTCGTGGTCTGGGGCATCTTCGTGCGCCTGGTCGTCGGCCTGCACGCCACCTGGTTCGTGAACTCGGCCGCGCACACCTTCGGCTACCGCACCTACGACACGCCCGAAGGCTCCACGAACTGCTGGTGGGTGGGCCTCGTGGCCTGGGGCGAGGGCTGGCACAACAACCATCACGCGTTCCAGCGCTCGGCCCGGCACGGACACGAGTGGTGGGAGATCGACGCCACGTGGGCCGTCATCCGCACCCTGGCCGCGCTGGGCCTCGCGAAGGACATCCAGTTGCTGCCGCGGTCGGCCGATCGGTTCCGCATCGGCCGTAATCGCGCCGCGGACGAGATGGCGCCCATCGAGCTGCTCGAGGCCGACGCCTCCGGAGCGGCGGTCGCGGAGTCGGCAGCCTGACGCCGGGCGGCCGCGAGGCCGCCTCCCCGCGGGACCTGCTATCCTCGATCCCCGGCTGGCCGAAGGCCGCGCGATTCGCCGCTTCTGGCCGACTGGGTGAGCCGTTGAAGCGGTGCCTGAGGAAATGGGGCCCAAAGTATGCGATCCTCTAGGCTTTTGATGGGCATTTATTCACCACACTTAAGGATGCGGCTCCCCTGGCCGGTTCTCGTCGGCACGATCGCGATGGTGGTCCTCGGCGTCCGTGCGCCTGC
>CAZDAV010000255.1:0-1536 GCA_964503725.1 uncultured Steroidobacteraceae bacterium | reverse complement strand
GTCGACGCCGATACGGCCCATGCGCTGGCCGCCGAGGCCGCTGCGGTTCACGCGGGGTAGGGCTGCGGGACACGAAGTGAGGGCCGCCGGATTTCCAGTACGGAGGGTTCTGGATGCCTGGCGGCCCTCGGAGGAGACCCGGAGAATCGGTCAGGCTGGTGAACGAGACCGCGTACAGTCGCGTCTGGCCCGAGCTTCCGTCAGCGACGGGCCCCGATCACGTGGCACTGACCGAATCATCCGGTGTCTACGAGGGCCGGATACTGCAAGTGTCGTGCCCCGGGCGCGGGTCGCTTGCCCCCGCGGACCCGAGACGGCCTAGCGCCGGCGGCGAGTCGAGGACGTCCGGCGTGCCTCGGCGCCCACCTGTGCCTGGCGCCGTCTCAGGTAGCCGCCGTACCAGCCGCCCAGGAATCCGATCCCGCCCTGGACAGCCCCCTGGAGCAGGAAGCTCCCGCCGACCTCCAACGGGTCACCGAAGGCCGTTGGGCCGACGCCGCGCCCGGCAAAGGTGACGAGCACGACCCCCCACACCAGGGCGAAGCCGATCAGCGCCGTCACGGTGCCGTACAGCGACGGCCGCTGCCAGCCGATCCAGCCGGCGGCGATGAGCGAGCCGAAGGTCAGGAAGGTACCGACCAGGCCGAGCGCCTCCCCGCCCCCGGTCATGCTGCCGAAATAGCCGACGAAGCAGGTGAGGCTCGGGAGCATCCACGCCAGCGGGTTCTTCCGGAGCAGGTAGAGGCGCTCCCGGACTGGCCGCAGTGGACCCGTACGGTCGAACTTCGCCAGTGGATCCGGGCGGTTGGGCAGCGGCGGCGCCGACGGAAAGAGACGCCCAAGGAAGCTGCCCCGATCAGGCGTCGGTTCCTCGTCGTCGGTGGCGAGCTCCTCGGGCGGCATCTCGCCGCGCGCCGACATGCGCGCGCGCCGTCGTGCTTCGGCACGCGACGCGGCGCGCTCCTCCGGCGTGCGAGTCGACATGGGCGGCGATTGTACCGGGGCCATGCCGCCGAACGGTAAGCGGGCGGTAACCGGCCGGTATGCGTCCGTCCCCGACCATCGCTGTCGCGCTGCCCGCCCCCCAGTGATGCGAGGTATGCCGTGCCGCCACGACCGCTCCGGCCGATTCGGGATCGCGCAGCCAGGATCATGGGCGGCGTCGTCGCGCTCGCCACCGTCCTCGGTCTGGTGCCGATCGGAGCGATGCGTGCGGAGGGCATCGAGCACCTGGTCATCAGCGAGATCGCCACGGGGGGCGTCGGTGCGAACGACGAGTTCATCGAGCTCTTCAATCCGGGGACCGAGTCGCTCTCGCTCGCAGGCCTGGAGGTCGCGTACGTCAGCGCCAGCGGTGCGACCGTGAGCCAGCGGGCGGCCTGGCTCGCCGATGCGCCCGCCGTCCCACCCGGTGGGCACGTGCTCCTCGCCAACGACGCGGGCGTCCACGCTCTCGGTGCCGACGTCGTGTATCACGGCGGGCTGGCCGAATCGGGCGGGACGGTCATCCTCCGATGGATCGGCGCCTCCACGGCC
>CAZDAV010000254.1:0-1542 GCA_964503725.1 uncultured Steroidobacteraceae bacterium | reverse complement strand
TGCACAATCAACCTTGACGCGGCGGAGGTCCCCCCGGCAAGGCATCGGTCTGCGCCTCGGCCGCCCGAAATCCCGCTCCCACAGGGTCGATCACCGGCCGGATCCGGTCTTCCGGAGTCCATGGTGGCGGGAGTCCCGCGAGCCAGGTCTCCGGCACGGCGGCGTACTCCCGCAGAAAGCCGCGAATCAGGGCATTCACGCTCGTGCCGCCGAAGAACGCTCGCGTCCGCGCCCAAAGGAGGGTGTCGGCGTCGATACGCAGCGTCACGTTAGCGACCCGCGGGATCCTCGGCGTTGGCACGCGCGAAGAATGGGACGTGGGCTGTTATCGGCGGCTGACGGCTGGCTTACCGACGCGACTATCATCGGCCGATGATCAGCCGATCTGACGTCGAGCACGTCGCCGCCCTCGCCCGCCTGGGCCTGACCGATGAGGAGATCGACCGCCTGGTCGGCCAGCTGAGCCGAATCCTGGAGGCGGTCAGCAAGCTGTCCGAGGTCGATACCAGCGCCGTGGGGCCGACCGCGCAGGTCATCGCGCTGGAGAACGTGATGCGCGACGACGTCGCTCGCCCCGCCATCAGCCGCGAGGCGGCCCTTGCTGAGGCGCCGCGCCGCGAGGGGCCGCTCCTCCGCGTGCCAGTCGTGCTGGAGGAAGGGCGCTAGCCAGATGCCCGCCGAAACGCTGCCCCTTGCCGACCGCACCATCACGGAAGTGGGGGAGCTGCTTCGCCGCCGCGAGGTCTCATCGCGCGACCTGACGCAGGCCTGCCTGGGCCGCATCTCGCGCGACGGGAAGCAGCTCAACACCTTCCTGGCCGTCGGGGAGGACAACGCCCTCGCAGCAGCCGACGCCGCGGACGCGCAACTGGCGGGAGGCGAGGGAGCGGACAAGCCACTCCTCGGCATCCCGTACGCCCTCAAGGACATCTTCGTGACGCGCGCCCTGGACGACGCCGGGCAGCCGAACGGCGGCCTGCCGACCACGGCGGGGTCCCGCATCCTGGAGGGGTATCGCTGCGCGTATGCGTCCGATGCGGAGGATCGGCTCAGCCAGGCCGGCGCCGTCCTGCTCGGAAAGACCAACCTCGACGAGTTCGCCATGGGCTCGTCCAACGAGAACAGCGCCTACGGCCCGGTCCACAACCCGTGGGATCCGTCCACCGTGCCGGGGGGCAGCAGCGGCGGCTCGTCCGCGGCGGTGGCCGCCGGACAGGCATTCTTCGCCACCGGGACCGATACGGGAGGCAGCATCCGGCAGCCTGCCTCGCTCAGCGGGGTGGTGGGCCTCAAGCCGACCTACGGCCGGGTGAGCCGATACGGGATGGTCGCCTTTGCCAGCTCCCTGGACCAGTGCGGCCCGCTCGTGCGCTCCGTGCGGGACGCGGCGACCGTGCTCCAGGCCCTCGCCGGCCACGACCCGCGCGATTCGACCAGCGTCGACACCCCCGTGCCGGACTACGCAGCGGCGCTGACCGGCGACGTGCAGGGCATGCGGCTGGGCGTGCCGCGCGAGTACTTCGTGGCGGGCATGGAGCCGGG
>CAZDAV010000253.1:0-1546 GCA_964503725.1 uncultured Steroidobacteraceae bacterium | reverse complement strand
CTTGTCAACCCCCGGTTCTGAAGCGCCGGCGGATGCCGGAGCGCGTCACCCCTGGAGGAATTCGGTCGTGCTCTTGGCAGCGCGATCGAGCTCGTCGAGCCAGGGCGCGTGACCTGCGCCCCGGAAGATCTCGTACTCCGCGTTCTGCATCCGATCGGCAAGCCGGCGGGCCGTGTCCTCACCGCCGAAGGGATCCTTCTCGCCCCAGATGAAGTGAGTCGGCGTGCTGATCGTGCTCAGGAACTGGTCGGACAGGAGGACCCGATCGTCGATCCCATGCCGAAGCGAGAGGAGACCGCGGGTCAGCCGCGACTCCTGCTTGGTCGTGTCGGTGTGGCGTTGCAGCGCCAGAAACCAGTCGATGAGCTCCTGTGAGATCCGGCCGGATTTGAGGCTCTCGGCGTGGCCGATCTGGCGAAAGCCCATCCGAATCATGCGCTCGCTCGGCGGCAGCAGGGCGACCAGGCGCCCCGCCAGCGGGACCGCCGTCATCCGCATGAGCATCGGCATACGGGAGATCGGCGCACCCACCGGCCAGCTGAACTGCACCATGCGGCCGATGCGGTCGGGGTGCGCGGCCGCGGCGCGCAGCGCGAAGTACCCGCCGAACGAGGTGGCCACCAGGTGCGCGGACTCGAGTCCAAGCGCATCCAGCACGTCGACCAGCAGCGAGTCGCCGATGCCGGGGAGGCTCTCAGGATCGAGCACCACGTTGAGCGGGTCGCTCAGGCCGCAACCAGGCCGGTCCAGGAGGATGCAGCGGAAGGCCGCCAGGCGAGCGGCCAGGGTCGCCCAGCTCGAGCCGCTGATACTCGCACCGTGCACGAAGACGACTGGTGGGCCTTCACCGACCTCCTGCACCCGCACGGTGACGCCGGTCCGCTCCAGGTGCAGGCGCTGCTCGGTCGGGGTCACGCCGACCCATTCCCAGAGCAGACGCTCGGCCTCGCGGTATCGGGCTTCGTCCATCGGCTCGGCCTCCGTACGTACCGTACTCCCCGAGGATGGCCTTCGGCCATGGGGAGCAGGCTTACGATCCCGAGCTTGGCGCCGAGACCTTGACGGACGGCGGCTCGCGGAAGATCAGCAGAGCGTGGCGAAGACCATCGCCGCGTAGTAGCTGCCGTTCGCGGCCTGGGCCCAGCCGCCGCCAGCGGCGTTGAAGTCTCCGGCCATGATGGCGTAATGCCCGGGCGATGCCCACCACGCGTCGACCGTGCGCTGCACCGAGAAGGAGGGGTAGCCGCTCTCCGTGGCGATGATCTCCGCGTACACGACGTAGCAGACTCCGAGCTGGGTCAGGCGCAGGACCACGTACCCGAGGTCATGGGTCATGGCGTTCTGTGCCGCCATCGTCGCCGCGCGTTCGGTGGCAATCGTATCGAGCAGTGCCGAAGGTGCCACCGGCGGCTTGCCCTCACTTGCGCGTTTCGCGTTTGACAGCCCGACGAACGTCCCGTCAGCGCCTCCAGAGACCGGGGGCGGCGCGGGCGTCACGGCGACCGGCGCGGGCGTGATCGCCGGCGCCGCAGCGGCCGGCGCCGTC
>CAZDAV010000252.1:0-1549 GCA_964503725.1 uncultured Steroidobacteraceae bacterium | reverse complement strand
TGGCTGGCGCTCGGCGTCGCCGTCGGCTGCGGAGTCCCGGTCGGCGGTGCCGATGGCGTGGGCGTTGCCACCGGTGCCGGCGCATCGGTCACCGTGACTCCCGGGTAGTAGTAGAGGAGCACGATCTCGGCGGCGGTCCGGCCCGCCAGGCCGCAGCCCTGGGTGCCCCATTGCCACATCTTCCAGCCGTTCGCGTTGGCGGCGCAGGCCTCGTTGACCGCGCCGGCGTTGTAGTAGGTCGGGAAGATTGCGCCGTTCTTCAGGACGCGGGTGGTCCAGGTCGCATCGACCGCCGCCGCCGCACTGCTCCACGACGGCTTCGACGGGTCATAGACCTGGTCGTAGGTATCGTCCCGCAGGTCGAAGCACTCGCCGCCGCTGTTGACCCCGCCGCGCCAGTGCAGGACCTGGTACCAGGCGTAGTGCTTGACCGCGAGGGCGCCCGAGCGAAGCGACTCCGCCGTCCATGAGCCGATCCACTCTCGCGACAGGACGTTCTTGGTGTACGCGCGGAAGTCGACCGTCTCGACGACGCCGCTCACGTGCCGGAAGACGCGGATGGTGGGCGGCGGGTCTGCCTCGGATGTCCAGCTCGAGCACGACGCGGCAGCGGTCGGCCCGACCCATCCGGGGAGGCCGCCGGCGAGGGCGGTGAGCACAGCCAGGGAGGCTGCGACGAGGGCACGTCGTTGCATCCGAGCACCAACCTAGCCGCGCCCCGTGCGGATCGGTACCGACCGATGGTCCTACGCCGTCATGCCCAGCGATGCACGCGCTCGCGGATGCGGTCGAAGCCGAGCTCGTCGCACAGGGCCACGAACTCGTCCCGCGCCACGCCGCGCCAGGCAAGGGAGTCGAGGTCACCGGAGATCGCGGCATCGGCGTTGAGGGTCGCCAGTCTGCGATACAGGAATGCGTCCGCGCGCTGCTGCTGCAGGGTCGCCGCCAGGCGGACGGCGTTGCGCAGGGGAAGGTCCCAATCCAGCGGTGAGTCCGGGATCGCCTCCAGATGCATGAATCGCGCAAGCACCGCCGACGCGCTCTTCGCTCCCCAGCCGGGAAGACCCGGAAAGCCATCGGCGCTGTCCCCGACCAGGGCGAGATAGTCGGGGATGCTCTCCGGGTGCACGCCGAACTTGGCCACCACCCCCGCCTGGTCGTAGGTGATCGTCCGCATCCGATCCCGCAGGACGACGCGATCGCCGCGCACGCACTGGGCCAGGTCCTTGTCGACGCTGCAGATGACAACCTGCTCGAGCCGCGCGTCATCGCCGAAGCGGGCGACCCCGGTGGCGATCGCGTCGTCGGCCTCGTCCTCGACCATCGCCCAGGTCGTGATCCCCAGCGCCCGCAACGCGCGCTCGGCGTCGTCGAACTGGGCGAGCAGCTGTCGATCCATCCCGGCGCTGCTCTTGTAGCCCGGATAGACGTCGTTGCGCCACGACTCGATGACGTGATCGGTGGCGGCTGCCACGTGCGTCACGTCCGGCTCGCGCAGGAGCGAGAGCATCGACTCGAGCAGGCCGCGCACCGCGTTCACCGGCCGGCC
>CAZDAV010000251.1:0-1580 GCA_964503725.1 uncultured Steroidobacteraceae bacterium | reverse complement strand
GCCACGAGGCGGTGGTGGCGGTCGAGACGATCGCCGGCCACGACCCGGCGCCGGTGCGGATGGAGCTGATGCCGCGCGTCACCTTCTGCCGCCCGCAGATCGCTTCGGTCGGGATGAGCGAGGCGGAGGCGAACGACGCCGGCCGCGCGGTCAAGGTCGGATCCTTCCCGTTCCGGGCGCTCGGCAAGGCGACCATCGTGGGTGAGACCGACGGCTTCGCCAAGCTGGTGACGGATGCCGAGACTGGCGTCCTGCTGGGGGCGCACATCATCGGTCCGGCCGCCGGCGACCTCCTCCCGGAGCCGACGCTGGCACTGCTGGTGGAGGGCACCGCCGCCGAGATCGCCATGTCGGTGCATGCCCACCCGACCCTGCCCGAAGTGCTCGTCGAGGCCGCCCTGGCGGTCAACGGCGCGGCGATCCACGTCTGAGAGGAGCGGAGATGGCGAATACCAAGCAGGCGGTCGCGCTGGGACACGCGGAGCTCGGCCTGACCGAGGCCGATGTGATGGCCATGTATCGCGCCATGCTGCTGGCCCGGGCCGTCGACGAGCGGATGTGGCTCATGCAGCGAGCCGGCAAGATCGCCTTCATCATCAGCGGCCAGGGGCACGAGGCGGCCCAGGTCGGAACGGCCTGGCCGATGCGCCGCAACCAGGACTGGTTGGCGCCGTACTACCGCTCGATCGCCTCGGCGCTGACCTTCGGCATGACGGCCGAGGATATCGTCACCGCCCACCTGGCCAAGGGCGACGACGTCTCCTCCGGCGGCCGGCAGATGCCGGGCCATTACGGCGCCGCGCGCTACAACATCATCTCGCTCAGCTCTCCCGTCGGCACCCAGGTGCTGCACGCGGTCGGCATCGCCATGGGCGCCTGGGTGCGCGGCGACGACGTGGTGGCGATGACCTCGTTCGGTGAGGGGACCAGCAACCAGGGCGAGATCCACGAGGCGATGAACTTCGCCGGCGTGCACAGGTTGCCGGTCATCTTCGTGTGCGAGAACAACGGCTACGCCATCAGCGTGCCGCTCGCCCAGCAGGTCGGTGGCCTGTCGGTGGCCGCCCGTGCCCAGGGCTACGGCTTCCCCGGCGTCACCGTCGACGGCGGCGATCCGCTGGCCTGCTACGCCGCCGCCAAGGAGGCGCACGAGCGGGCGCGAAAGGGCGAGGGGCCGACCCTGATCGAGACGATCGTGGTGCGCCTGACGAGCCACTCTTCCGACGACGACCAGCGCCGCTACCGGGATCCGGCCGAGGTGGAGGCGCTGCGCGGGCACGACCCGCTCACCCTCTTTGCCAACCGGCTGCTGGCCGCTGGCATCCTGACGAACAGCAGCGGCGACGACCTGCGGGCCGAGATCAAGGCCGAGATCAACGAGGCCTCCCGCCTGGCCGAGGCGCGTCCCGATCCCGATCCCGCCACCGCCGAACGCTGGGTCTACGCCGAGGAGGCGGACTGATGGCCGAGCTGAATATCCTGGAGGCGATCCGCGCCGCCATGGACGAGGAGCTGGAGCGCGACCCGAACGTGATGGTGCTGGGCGAGGACGTGGGCAAGAAGGGCGGCGTCTTCGGCGC
>CAZDAV010000250.1:0-1606 GCA_964503725.1 uncultured Steroidobacteraceae bacterium | reverse complement strand
CGGCACCAGCAGCACCAGCCCCGCCCTGACCAGGTCGCAGACGATCATGGTGCGGCGGCGATCCCAGCGGTCGACCAGGGCGCCGGCCAGCGGCCCCAGGAATACGTTCGGCACGGCGGTGGCGGCGAAGACGATGCCCACGTCGAGCGGTGACCCGCGCTGCAGCACCAGCACGCCAATCGCCACCTGGTGCACCCGATCGCCGAAGAAGGAGACCAGCTGCCCGGCCCACAGCAGGCTGAAGTTGCGGTTGCGGACGAGCGCCAGGTAGGGCGACTGCGCCCGCTCGCGCGGGATCGCGACTGTTCTTGCCCCTGCGCTCGCCCCCGCCAGCGCCGGCAGGCTGCCCACCGCCTGCGCCTGCCCGCCCGGGAAGGGTGAGGCGTTGGCAAACGGGTCGCCGGGGCGCAGGCCCAGGGTGTAGGCGGCGCGCGTCGGCGCGCCCACGCGGGTCATGGAGTAGACGATCGCCCAGAAGATGCCGGCCGCCAGCAGCGTGTCGCCGATGCTGACCACGTCGCGAATGACCGGGATGGGGATCGGCACCACGTCGCCGAAGATGCCGCCGCGGCTGACGAACTCGCTGACGCTGCCGGCGTTCATGATGAAGTGGAACGGGTCGTTGGCCAGCGCATCGGGCGTGAAGCCGGCGGCCGTGAAGGCCGCCGACCAGATGGGCATCTGACCCCCGTTGAGGGCCACCGCCAGGGTGTTCAGGCCGATCCCGACCGCGGCGATCTGGAGCCCCGGCACGCGCCAGTTGCCCCACAGCCAGACGAAGATCAGGCCGTACGCGGCGACAAAGGCGGCGCCCAATGGCAGGTCCACGCCCGGCTGCGCCTGGCGAACCAGTCCGGCCGCGAAGCGCAGCGCCAGGGCCAGCCCCAGCACCCAGATCCAGCGCAGCCGCAGCTCCGTGAGGCGGGGGAGCGAGCCACCCAGCAGCGCCCCCGCGATGAGGGCGAGGGCGATGGTGCTAAGAAACATCGTCAGAGGCGAGCAGCGGCGGCCTCGACGCGGGATTCCCTTCCTCCGCGGGCGGGTCGTCGACGGGCGGGTCGGCGACGGGCGGGTCGGCGACGGCGGTCGCGGCTGGGACGGTCGCCTCGACAGGCTCCGACGGGGTGCCGGCGTGCAGCATGGTCGGCAGCTCGTCCGGCCGCTCCGGCCGGCGGTCCAGGGTTTCGCGGTCGAGGCCAATCAGGATCGGCACGATCTCCGGGTCGAACTGGATGCCGGAGAACTTGTTCAGCTCGCCGATGGCGATCTCGTGGGTGAGCGGCGCCTTGCGATAGGGACGCGCGGAGGTCATCGCCTCGTAGGCGTCGGCGACCCCCAGGATGCGGGCGCCCAGCGGGATGTTGAGCGCCTCCACGCCGGCGGGATAGCCGGAGCCGTTGAACCACTCGTGGTGGGTCAGGATCAGCGGCGCCTCGGCACTCAGCTGCCGGGCCGGCGCCACGATCTCGGCACCGATGGTGGGGTGCTGGTTCATGAGGATCCGCTCCTCGCGGTCGAGCGGCCCCTCCTTGAGCAGGATGTTGTCCCGGATGCCGATCTTGCCCACGTCGTGCAGCAGCCCCGCCCACTTGACCTTCTCGATCTC
>CAZDAV010000249.1:0-1617 GCA_964503725.1 uncultured Steroidobacteraceae bacterium | reverse complement strand
GGCAACCCGATCGGCCTTTGCGCCACCGCCGATGTCCAGGAAGTTGGCCGGCTCGCCGCCCGCCAGCTTGACGAGGTCCATGGTGGTCATCGCCAGGCCGGCGCCGTTGACCATGCAGCCGATGCTGCCATCGAGCTTGATGAAGTTGATCCCGGCATCCCTGGCGGCGACCTCGGACGGCTCCTCCTCGGCCAGGTCACGCAGCGCCTCCAGCTCCGGGTGCCGGAAGAGGGCGGAGTCGTCGAGCACGATCTTGGCATCGAGCGCCACGAGCTGCCCATCGGCGGTGATCACCAGCGGGTTGACCTCGGCCAGGTCCGCGTCGGAGTCCACGAATGCGGCGTACAGGCCGCGCAGGGTGGTGGCAAAAGCCGTCCGCAGCTCCGCCGGCAGGCCCAGGAAGAAGGCGACCCGGCGAACCTGGTGCTCCTGTAGGCCGATGAGCGGATGCAACGGGAGGCGCAGCAGCGCAGCAGGGTTGGTCCGTGCCGTCTCCTCGATATCGACACCGCCGTCGGCGCTGGCGATGATCGTGATCGCCTGGCCGGCGCGATCGAGGATCAGCCCGAGGTAGTACTCGTGCGCGATCTGGGCGGCGGGAGCCACGAGCACCGCCCGCACGGTGACCCCCTTGATCGTCATGCCCAGGATCTCTCCGGCGCGCGCGGCCGCCTCGTCCGGACCGTCGGCCAGCTTCACGCCGCCGGCCTTGCCACGGCCCCCGACGAGGACCTGAGCCTTGACCACCACCGGGCCCCCGATACGCTCCGCCGCAGCACGCGCCTCGACGGCGGTGGTGGCGACCTCACCCCCGAGCACCGGGATGCCGTGAGCGGCGAGGATCTCCTTGCTTCGATACTCCTGGAGCTTCACGCGCTCTCCTGCTCTCGGGGTGCCACGTGGGAATCGGCCAACAGCCTACACTTGCCATCCGTACCGTCGGCGCTGTGACCGGCGAGCAGCGGAGCACCCTCTTGACCTTCACCGTCACCCTCATCCCCGGCGATGGCATCGGCCCCGAGCTGGCCGATGCGACGGTCGGGGTCCTCGACGCCACCGGCATCGCGTTCGCCTGGGATGTCCAGCAGGCCGGTGAGGCGACCATCGCCAGCGAGGGGACGCCCCTGCCGGAGCGGGTGATCGAGAGCATTCGCACGAACGGCGTCGCCCTGAAAGGCCCGATCACCACACCGGTCGGCACCGGCTTTCGCAGCGTGAACGTGGGGCTCCGCCAGGCGCTCGAGCTGTATGCCAACGTGCGCCCGGCACGGAGCATGGTCGGCGTCGAATCGCGCTACACCGACGTCGACCTGATCATCGTGCGCGAGAACACCGAGGATCTCTACACGGGGATCGAGCATCGGGTCGGGCCCGACGCCGCCGAGAGCATCAAAATCATCACCCGCGGGGCGTCGCAGCGGATCGCGCGATATGCATTCGAGTACGCGCTGCGGAACGGGCGGCACAAGGTCACCGCCGTGCACAAGGCGAACATCATGAAGCTCTCCGATGGCCTCTTCCTGGAGAGCTGCCAGCAGATTGCCGCTGACTATGCCGGGCGCGTCGAGTTCGAGGACCGCATCGTCGACAACATGTGCATGCAGCTGGTCCAGAAGC
>CAZDAV010000248.1:0-1623 GCA_964503725.1 uncultured Steroidobacteraceae bacterium | reverse complement strand
GCCGGCGACGACCAGGATGAACGGCGTCGCGAAGAGGGCCAGCCCCAGCGCTGCGAGCAGGCCGATCCGCCACTCCCCGAGGCGCAGGCCGTAGTCCCACGGCCGCTCCCCGAGCAGGAGCAGCGTCGCCAACGGTACGACCAGGAAGAGCACCACGCGCTCGACCCCCTGGCCGAGATCCGGCCCGAACGGCAGGCCGAAGTCATGGTAGGAGTCGATCAGGAGCACGAAAGTGGTGACCAGCACCACAACGGTCTCGCGCAGTGGTAGCCGCAGCCCGGCGACGTTCAGGATCGGCGTCTCCGGAGCATCTGACACGCGCGCAACTGTAGTGTCCGAGCGACGGCTGGCAAGGTGCCCATCGGTATACTTGCGCCCTTCCGAGCACGATCCGACCGCCAACCGCGCGGTC
Source organism: uncultured Steroidobacteraceae bacterium (assembly GCA_964503725.1). Taxonomy (GTDB): domain Bacteria; phylum Chloroflexota; class Limnocylindria; order QHBO01; family QHBO01; genus CF-167. The sequence goes on along the minus strand of CAZDAV010000248.1, from coordinate 1,211 downwards.
GCAGAGCCGAAGGATGCCGCGCGCCATGAGCACCGACTACCCGTACACCGGGCGGCTGAGCCGCTGGGAGGAGATCGCCGAGGGTTTGGCGATCGTCGGTGTGCAGGCGCTCGAGACGCCCTTCCCGTTCCAGCCCGGCCAATACGCCACGCTCGGCCTGCTCGGAGCCGAGGGAAAGCTCATTCAGCGACCCATGTCGATCTCCTCCTCGGCCGACGACACGAGCGAGTACGAGTTCTTCGTGCGTCTCGTCCACGGCGGCGAGTTCACCGAGCTGCTCTGGGAGCGCCGGGTCGGCGACCCGATCAACATCAAGGGCGCAAAGGGCAGATTCCAGCTCCAGGACGACGATCGGACCTGCCTGCTGGTGGCCAGCGGGACGGGGCTGGCGCCGTTCATCAGCATGATCGACACGCTGCGCGGCCGCGGCCAGACACGGGACCTGGTCCTGGTTCACGGCGCGAGCTACGAGTACGACCTGGCCTGGCGCGACGAGCTCGAGGCGCTCGAGGCGTCGGGCAGCTTCCCGCTGCGCTACATCCCGACCATCTCGCGACCGCAGGAGGCACCGGACTGGCATGGCCTGACCGGGCGGGTCGAGACGGTGATCCCGGGCCAGTTGGACCGGCATCGGCTCGCGGCGGCGAACACGACCATCTACCTCTGCGGCAACCCTGACATGATCTCGGCGGTCGAGGAGACTGCGCTCGCCCGCGGCTTTCCGCCGGAGCAGGTGCGCAAGGAGCTGTACTGGCCGAAGGGCCGCGAGCACTGACCACGACCGACCGCTACTACCTGACCACGGCCATCTTCTACCCGAGCCCGGGTCCGCCGCTGCACTCGCTGTTCGAGGTGATCGGCGCCGATGCGATCGTGCGCTACCACCGCCTGCTGGGCGCCGAGACCCGCTTCCTGACCGGCATGGACGAGCACTCGGCGCAGGTCGAAAAACTGGCCACCGACCGTGGCACGCAGCCGCGCGCGCTCGTCGACGAATGGGCCGCCGCCTGGCGCACCGCCTTCGATCGGTTCGAGATCAGCTATGACCGCTTCATCCGCACCACCGACCCCGACCACGTCGCCGCCTCGACCGAGATGGTGCGCCGCGCACAGGCCGCCGGGGACATCTACAAGGGCACCTATGCCGGCTGGTACTGCACCGGCGACAACGAGTTCAAGACCGATGCCCAGATCGTCGACGGACGCTGCCC
>CAZDAV010000247.1:0-1623 GCA_964503725.1 uncultured Steroidobacteraceae bacterium | reverse complement strand
CGAGCATGGGCGGGATCGCGTACTTGCAGCCGAGGAAGACGCCGCGCAGGTTGACCGCCATGACCCGATCCCAGGTGGCCACGTCGGTGTCGATCACCGAGTGGTCGGGCTCGGGCATGACCCCCGCATTGTTGTAGAGGACGTCGACCCGCCCGTAGGTTGCCAGCGTGTGGTCGACCATGGCCTTTGCATCGGCCTCGGCGCTCACGTCGGTGCGGACGAAGCTCGCCTCGCCGCCGGCCTCGAGGACGGAGGCAACGGTCTCGTTGCCGGCGGCCTCGTCGTACTCGGCGACGACCACCTTCGCGCCCTGCGCAGCGAACATCTGGGCCGCCACTCGGCCCATGCCGCTGCCCGCCCCGGTGATGATCGCGACCTTGCCGTCCAGTCTCATCAGCCTCGCTCCAGGTATCGCTGGCGGTCCCAGGGGTGCACGACCGCGTCGTACGTCTCCTGCTCGACCCGTGCCGCATTGAGGTAATGGGCCACCACATTGGCACCGAAGATGTCGGCCGCTGCCTCGCTCTGCTCGAGCTCGCGGATCGCCTCGTGCAGCGCGCGCGGCATGCGGTCGCAGCCGGTCGCGACATAGCCGTTGCCGATGTATTCGGCCGGCGGCTCGATCTCACGCTCGATGCCGAGAAGCCCGGCACCCACCACCGCGGCGTAGGCCAGGTACGAGTTCATGTCGCCCCCCGGGAAGCGGTTCTCGATGTGCAGCCCCGCCCCATCGCCGACGATCCGGAAGCCGGTGGTCCGGTTGTCCCGCCCCCAGACCACGTTGACCGGGGCCCACGAGGCGACCGCGTAGCGCTTGTACGAGTTGACGTTCCCTGCCCAGAAGACGGCCAGCTCGCGCGCGTAGACCATCATCCCGCCCAGGAAGTGCCGCATCGTCTTCGACATCCCATAGGGCTCGGCCTTGGCATCGAACATCAGCGCCTTCTTGCCGGCCTTGTCCCACAGCGACATGTGCAGGTGGCCGCTCGAGCCGGTCCAGGTGTGGTCCGGCTTGGCCATGAAGGTCAGCCCGAAGCCGTTCAGCCAGGCGATCTCCTTGGCGCCGTGCTTGAAGATGACCGATTGGTCGGCCATCTCCAGGACATCGGTGTAGTGGATGTTCACCTCGTGCTGGCCCGGTGCGGCCTCGCCCTTGCTGAACTCGACCGGGATCCCCGCCGCGGTCATCAGGTTGCGCAGCCGGCCATGGATCGGCTCGCCCTTGGTCGCCTGGAGGAGGTGGTAGTCCTCGTTGTAGTAGCCGAAGCGATCGAGGCCGATGTAGCCCTTCTTCCAGGCCTGCTCGTAGGTATCGGTCAGCAGGTAGTACTCGAACTCGGAGCCGGCCATCACCCGGAAGCCCATCTTGGTTGCCTTCTCGACGACCCGCTTCAGCATCGTCCGCGGCGAGACGGCGATCTCGTGGCCGTGATGGTCGACGGTGTCGGACAGGACCAGCGCCGTCTTCTCCAGCCAGGGGGTGACGCGCATGGTGTCCCATACGGGATCGGCAATCCAGTCGCCGTAGCCGGTCTCCCAGTTCATCAGCTGGAAGCCGTCCGGCGTGCTCATCTCCATGTCGGTGCCGAGCAGGTAGGTGCAGAAGTGCGCACCGTGGTCGAT
>CAZDAV010000246.1:0-1625 GCA_964503725.1 uncultured Steroidobacteraceae bacterium | reverse complement strand
AAGCCGACCACGGCACCAATCGAAGTCGCGCCGACACCGCCGAAGGCCCCGCGGCGCCGCGGGGCCGGCGCGAAGTCAGGACGGGCGTCCGAGTCAGCGCCGATCCTCGGTTCCGCACTCGGGGAGCTGCTGGCGCGTGGGCGCGAGGACGGCTTCATCACCCACGACCAGATCCTGCAGGCGATGCCGCAGCCCGAGATGCACCCGGAGCAGATCGAGGAGCTGTATGCGGCGGCCGAGGAGAGCGGCGTCGAGGTGCTCGATGCCGAGAATAACCCGACCCTGATCGCCGAGGCTGGCCTGGACGCCGAGGAAGCCGCCGCGGTCGTGAAGCGCGAGGGCCTGGACGAGGACCTCGACGCACTTGCCGCCGATCTGATCGGCATCGACGACCCCGTGCGCATGTACCTCAAGGAGATCGGCAAGGTCGCCCTGCTCACCGCCGAGGAGGAGGTCGTGCTGGCCAAGGCGATCGAGCTCGGTGAGTCGGCGGTCGAGGACCCGGCGCGCGCGCTGGTCAACCTGTACACCTGGGTCACCAGCAACTCCGAGCCAAAGGCCCGCAGCATGGCCGCCATGCGCGCCTTCGACCTCCCGAAGGACTCGGCGCGGGTGACCCGCGACGCGATCGACTGGTGGCTGGGTCGCGGCGAGACGATCACCCCCGCGACCGTCAAGCTCAGCAAGGCGCGTCGCTCCCCGGACCTCGATGACGACGCGCGGCAGCGGATCATGCATGCCGAGTCGATCCTCAAGCTCTTCGGCGAGAACCCAGGCGAGGCGCTCAAGCAGGCGATCCTGTTCGGCCACACCTTCCGCTTCCGCGCGTTGGACCATGCCGGCGCGGTCGAGCTGATCGAGCTCGAGCGCTGGGCGCGCGAGACGGCACAGGCGATCGTGCGTGGCTACATCGAGGATGGAAACGACGCCGCCTACCTGCATGAGCTCGGATACGACCCGACCATTCCGCTGGAGGTGCCGCTCGAGAAGCGGACCGGGCGCCTGGTCGAGCAGAGCGTCGACGCCCGCAAGCGGCTGACCGAGGCCAACCTGCGTCTGGTGGTCAGCATCGCCAAGAAGTACATCGGGCGTGGCATGAGCTTCCTGGACCTGATCCAGGAGGGGAACATCGGGCTCATTCGGGCGGTCGAGAAGTTCGACTATGAGAAGGGCTTCAAGTTCAGCACCTACGCCACCTGGTGGATCCGGCAGGCGATCACGCGCGCCATCGCTGACCAGGCGCGCACGATCCGCATCCCGGTGCACATGGTCGAGACCATCAACCGCCTGATCCGCGTCAGCCGCACGCTGCTCCAGGAGCTGGGCCGCGAGCCGACCGTCGAGGAGATCGCACGGCGCATGAGCCGCGACGAGATCATCCGCGAGCTTCGCGACAAGCTGCAGCGGGAGCCGACCGACTCCGAGACAGATGAGCGCGAGGCGGCCGGGCCGCAGACCGTCTCCCCGGAGAAGGTGCGCGAGATCATGAAGGTCTCCCAGGAGCCGGTCAGCCTCGAGACGCCGATCGGTGAGGAGGAGGACTCGCACCTGGGCGACTTCATCCCGGACCTTGCCAGCGTCGCACCGGCCGACGCCGCCAGCCACCAGCTCCTCAAGGAGCAGGT
>CAZDAV010000245.1:0-1629 GCA_964503725.1 uncultured Steroidobacteraceae bacterium | reverse complement strand
GAGTCCAAGAAGATCAGCAAGACGAATGCCATGACTTCGATGCTCGACTACGAGATCGACGAGGACAACGTGCACGTCGGCCCGTCGGACTACGTGCCGTGGTTGAAGGACCGCAAGTGGTGCCACATCCGCATGGAGGGGACCACCTACGGCGACGTGCCCTTGAACCTGGAGCTCAAGCTCGAGGTCTGGGACTCGCCGAACAGCGCCGGCGTCATCACCGATGCGATCCGATGCGTGCGGCTTGGCCTGGACCGCGGCCTGGCCGGCACCCTGGTTGCCCCCTCCGCCTATTTCATGAAGAGCCCACCGCGCCAGATCCACGATGATGTGGCACGTGAGCGCGTCGAGGCCTTCATCCGTGGCGACGACAACGAGACGCTGGTCGGCACGGAGACGCCCCCCAAGAGCACACAGCGCCGGCTCCCCGCCGGCAAGGCGAAGGCTGCTGCCACCGCCCACTGAGCGGTGCCCATCACGAGCGGCGAGGTGAGCGGCCGGGAGGCGACCGGCGTGGCCATGCCGGCCACCCAGGGCGAGCGGCCCGATGCCACCTCGTCGTCCGAGCGGCGACGGGAGCTCATCACCTATTGGGGATACCGCATCGCTGAACGGGTCATCAACCTGCTGCCGCGGGGCGTCGTGCTGCCGCTGGCCGCCGCGGCCGGCAACGCGGCCCATGACCTGACAGCCCAGAAGCGTGGGGTGGTGCGCGACAACCTGGCGCGTGCCATGCGGCTACCGCCCGACCACCGCCGCGTGCGACGGGCGGCGCGACAGGCATTCCGCAACTACGCGAAGTACCTGGTCGACGTCATGCGGCTGGACACGCTCCGGGCCCGCGACGTCGAGCGCCTCGTGCTCATCGACAACCTTCCGCTCCTGGCCGAGGCGCGTTCCGCCGAGCGTGGGGTCCTCCTGTGCACCGTGCACGTCGGTGGCATGGATCTCATCGCCCCCGCCCTCCATCGGCATGGGTACCAGCTGCATGTTGTCGCCGACGACACGACCTACGGCCGGCTGTACGAGCATCTGCGAGCGATCCGGGCGCGGCACGGGTTGACGCTCATCGGCTGGCGCAGCCTCCGCGGCCTCTTCCGCGCGCTGCGCACCGGCGAGAACCTCGTGCTTTTCTGCGATGGCGGCTACCGGGACGGCGACGTGCCGGTCGAGTTCCTGGGCGAGCCGACCACCTTCCCAGCCGGGCCGGCGGCCCTCTCGGCCCGCTCCGGAGCACCGATGATGCCGGTCGCCTGCAGCCGGCTCCCCGACGAGCGGTTTCGAACCCGCGGCCTGCCCCTCATCACGGCCGCCAGCGACGAGCCGGCCGAGGTGTATCGCGCCACCCAGGCGCTCGCCGATGCGCTGGGCAGCGTCATCGCCGAGGATCCGGGGCAGTGGTACATGTTCCGCCCCGTCTGGCCGCAGACCGATGCCGACCGCGCGCGGGCCGGCGCGGCCCTCGCGGCGGCGCGACGGGGCGAGGACTGGACCAAGCGTCCGTCCTGATGGGAGGTCTCCTGCTGCGCGCCGGCCTGAACGCCGCCGACCTGGTGGCTCGGCTGCTGCCGCGGGGAGCCGCCTACGGGCTCGCCACGCTGGCCGGGCGCACGTGGTACCGGCTCGCGC
>CAZDAV010000244.1:0-1712 GCA_964503725.1 uncultured Steroidobacteraceae bacterium | reverse complement strand
CAGCTGCTCCAGATCATCGGCCATGATCTCGATGGCCTCTGAGTGCAGCACATCAGCACCGCCGACGTCGGCGCTCAACTCTGCCAGGGCCGCCGCCGCCTCCTCGAACAGGGCTTCGCCATCGGGGGCCGCGGCACGCAGGCCGACGTCGGCCGTGTGGTCGACCGCCTCGTGCCAGCGCCGAGCCCGGTCGTGGGGTCCGACCTTCGCGTCGGGGGCTTCCGGGTCGTGTCCAATGCTCGGATCCACGAGCCGAGACTACGCGCCGGAGGGAGGGAGGCGTAAGGACCATATGGCCTGATCGCTGGGCTCCATCGGCCGGGGCAGAGTGACCGTAGTCATCCGACAAGAGAGGCCGTCCGACCCTCGCCGTGCATCGCGCCGTGGGCAGACGATGCAGACATGACCAACAGGCGCCGCGAACTATTCGAGCAGCTGTGGCTCTATCGCCAGATCTACCACCTGCGCGGTCGGTACGACTCCGAGCCGGCGCTCAGCGTCGCTGAGGCGATCGCGCTTGGCGAGCGCCTGTTGCAGCGACTCCCAAGCCAGATCGAGCCGGCCGGGTTCGGGCGGCGGTAGAGCTTCGGCAGTCACCGGACACCCGATCGAACGCGCGTGGCGAGCGACTGCAGCGCGGCCGAGATCTCCACCGCGACCGGTATCGGGCCTGTCAGCCGCAAGGCCTGCACAGATAGACGCCCCAGATCGTGTTGCCGGCCAGGATCTCGCCGTAGATGCGGTCCAGACCCTCGTCGCGAGCGACGCTGACGAGCCGCCGCAGGAGCTCGCTTCCAATGCCGCGCCGCTGCCAGTCATCGGCGACCAGGAGGGCGAACTCGGCTTCGTTGACGCCGTGCGCCTTGATCAGGCGTCCGACGGCGACCATCTCGCGCTCACCCGAGTCTCGATCAGCGCGCTCGGCGACCAGAGCCATGACGCGGTGATAGTCGATGAAGCAGACGCGCGCCAGCCGCTCGTGCGCAGTCCGCTCGGCGAGCTTCAGCGAACTGAAGTACCGCGCATGGACGGTCTCGTCCGACAGCGTCCGGTGGAAGCGCACCATGAACGGCTCGTCCTCGGGCCGAATGGGCCGGATCGTCAACGGCACCCCGTCGCGCGTATGGCGAGTGGTGCTCTACGGACGGCAGCCGGCAGCTATGAAGGCGACCTGACGGGCAGTCACTCTGCGGTAGGACATCAATTGACCGGGCCGAGAGCTCTTGGCCGCGACCTTCGAGGACAAGCTTTGCCTTGGCGAAGAGCGGGCTTAGAATTCGCGCACCAGAGCAGTGCTACCGCATGCGGCTGACCATGCAGGCGCGGTCCGAGGGTTACGGCCTTCAGTCGATAATTGAGCACTTCACGCTCGCGCGCGTCGAGCGTGAAATGGTCGATAGCACAGCGCTTACAGGGGCAGAGTTACAGTCGATAACTTTGGCACTTACGCTCGCGTTCTCACGCTCGTAGCACAGCGCTTGCGGTCAGAGACTTATGAGTCCCCTGCTCTACCACTGAGCTACTCCGCCACGCGGTCGCATGCCCGGAACGAGCACGAGCCGACCGAAAGAACACCGTCCGAGGATACCGAGAGTGGATAACGCGGGCAACTCCGGTAGCCCACCGACGAACGCCGCGCCGCAGCGCGGGCAACCCTTCGCCAGTGGGCCGGGTCGCTCGGGAGTCAGCGCTAGGGCCGGATGGCGACCTTC
>CAZDAV010000243.1:0-1714 GCA_964503725.1 uncultured Steroidobacteraceae bacterium | reverse complement strand
ATCGGCTTGCCGGCCACCGCCAGGTCCATGATCGGACGGGCCACGTTGATGGGGATCGCGAACCCGATGCCCTGCGCCTCCTGATTGACCGCGGTGTTGATCCCGATGACGGCGCCGGCGCTGTTGACCAGGGGACCACCCGAGTTGCCCGGGTTGATCGCCGCATCGGTCTGGATCAGGTTGTTCAGCTGCTCCGATGTGCTGCCCCCATCACCCGCCCGGATCTGCCGACCGAGCCCCGAGACGACGCCGGTGGTGACGGTGTTCTCGAAGGTTCCGAGCGGGTTGCCGATGGCGATGGCGAGCTGTCCGATCTCGAGCTCCTCGCTCGAGCCGATCGGCGCCACCGGCAGGCCGGTCGCATCGATCTTGACGATCGCCAGGTCGGTCAGCGTGTCGACCCCGTAGACGCGCCCCGTGAACAGGCGGCTGTCATTGAGCTGCACCGTGATCTCATCGGCGCCGTCGACGACGTGCTTGTTGGTGAGGACCCATCCGTCGGCGTTGAAGATGAATCCAGAGCCGACCCCGTTCGCCCCGCTGCTGCTCGACTGGATGACCACCACCGCGGGCATGACGCGGGCCACGGCGGTGATGACGGCGCTTGACTCGTCGAGATGAACCTGGCTCACCGCGGTGCCGGTCGGCTCCATGACCGTGCCGCCGCCCGAAGCAGGACGCATCAGGTTAGCGACCGCCGCTGCCGACAGGGATCCCGAGACGACCGCAGTCACCAGTGCGATGGTCACGACCGGCCCGACGCCGAGCCCGCGCCTGTCGCGGGAAGAGGCTGCGACGGACGGGGGACGAGGCCAGGCCGGCGTCGATTCCCAGGTTGGTCGGGTCGGCTGGCTCGGCGGGGGGCCGAAGCGCTGCACCTCCGGTGCAGGCGGGTCGGCGGAGTCGTCGCGGTTGGTCATCGGTGCTGTGTGCTCACTTGTATCTGATCGGGGGCATCGTGCGGATCGTCGCCTCCTCGCGTTGCGGCCGTGCGCCGTGGGCGTGAAGTTTCATTGACTTGCGCCGTGCGCGGCAGGCGCACGATGAAGGCCGAGCCCTGCCCGGGTGCCGTGGCGACCTCGATTCGACCGTCGTGCATCTCCACGATCGAACGCGCGATGGCCAGGCCCAGCCCGCTGCCCGAGGCGCGGGCGTCGCCGACGTTCGTGCCGCGGAAGAACCGCTCGAAGACGTGCGGCAGCTCCGCCGCCAGGATGCCGGGGCCGGAGTCGCGCACCTCGAGCGTCGCGCCCTCCGGCTCATCGGTCAGGCTGACGCGCACGTCGCCACCGCGCGGGGTGAACTTCAGGCCGTTACCGACCAGGTTGGTGAGCAGCTGCACGATCCGCTCGCGATCGAAGCGCAGCATCACCGGCCCAGGCGGCACCTCGCTGACCAGGGAGACGCCGCGCTGCTCCGCGAGCTCGGCGTGCGCCTCGACCACCGAGCGGATCGGGTCGCGCAGGTCGCCCAGCCGCATGTCGAGCGGGAAGATTCCGGCATCGATGCGCGACAGGTCGAGCAGGTTGGTGCTCATCCACTCGAGGCGGCTGATCTGTTCGCTCGAGCGGTCGAGAAACTCGCGACGTGTGGCGTCGTCCACTTGCCCATCTCGCTGCAGCTCGGTGAAGGCGCGGAGCGCCGCGATCGGGGTGCGCAGCTCGTGCGAGACGTCGGCCACGAACTCGCGCAGCCGATCCCTGTCGGCCTCCAG
>CAZDAV010000242.1:0-1766 GCA_964503725.1 uncultured Steroidobacteraceae bacterium | reverse complement strand
GTCAGGATGGGTCGGGCGGCCATCGCGGTATTGTACCGATGCGGCCCTGCGCTTCCGCCCGGCCGTTCCGCCGCCAACCTACAGCAGCGACTCGGGGTCGACGTCGATGGCGACCCCGGCCGGAACGAGAGCAAGCGCCGCCCGACGGCTCTCCATATCCGTGGCCCGCAGCACCACCTGGAAGCGCCAGCGGCCGGCACGGCGCGGCACGTACGACGGCAGCGGACCGTGGACCTCCACCCCGGCCGTTGCCACCGCTTCAGCCGCCTCCCGGCCGCGCGCCTCGGCCCGTGCTCGATCGGGGTCAGCCACCAGCAGCCTGGCCAGGACGGTGGCCGGCGGGTACCCGAGCAGGCGCCGGCGCGGAAGCTCCTGGTCGGCGAAGCCGTCGACGTCGAGCTGCACCGCTGCGCGGATCGCATAGTGATCCGCCGCGTAGGTCTGGATCAGCACGCGCCCGGGCAGCGGGCCGCGGCCGGCACGACCGGCGACCTGGGCGAGCAACTGGAACGTGCGCTCCGGAGCGAGATAGTCCGGCAGGTTCAGGGTGACATCCGCGGCGATCACGGCGGCGAGCGTGACGCTCGGCAGGTCGAGCCCCTTGGCGGCGAGCTGAGTGCCCACCAGCACGTCGACACGTCCGTCGCGGAAGTCGTCGTAGATCGCCTCGAAGCCGCGGCGCACCGCCAGGGCGTCGGAGTCGAGGCGCGAGACGCGCAGGTGCGGGAAGCGGCTTCGCAGCTCGGCCTCGACCCGCTGTGTGCCGGCCCCGAAGTAACGAATTCGTGCCTGGCCGCAGCTCGGGCACGTCTCGGGCGGTCGAGCGGTGCGGCCGCAGTGATGGCAGCGCAACTGCCCTCCGGCGAGATGGAAGACGAAGGGCAGGTCGCAGTCGGGGCAGCGCAGGCTCTCGCCGCAATCGCGGCACAGGACGAAGGTGGCAGCGCCGCGCCGATTCATGAGCAGGATCGCCTGCTCGCTGCCCTGGCGGAGGCCGGCCAGTGCGTCAGCCAGGCCGCGCGAGAAGATCGAGCGGTTCCCCTCGGCCAGCTCCGCGCGCATGTCGATCAGCTCGACGCTCGGGACCTGGCCGACGCGGCGCTCGACGAGCCGGGCGCGGTCGACCGTCCCGGCACGGACCGCCGCGAGGGTCACGACGTCGGGCGTGGCCGTCCCCAGCACCAGCCGCGCGCCGGTCAACGCCGCTCGACGGCGGCTCACCCAGCGGGCGTCATAGCGCGGGGTGCGATCCGCCTTGTACGCCCCGTCATGCGCCTCGTCGACCACGATCAGCCGCAGGTCGCTGAGCGGGGCGAAGCTCGCCATCCGCGTGCCGATCACGACCCGCGCCCGTCCATCGACGATCCGCCACCACGTGTCGTGGCGCTCGCCCGCCGAAAGCCCGGAGTGCAGGACGGCGAGCCGATCCCCGACCAGCGCGGCCAGGCGGTCGGCCAGCTGGGTCACGAGGGACACCTCCGGCACGAGCACGATCGCCGCGCCCCCATCCTCGATCGCGTCGTTGACGGCGGCCAGGTAGACGTCGCTCTTGCCGGCGGCGGCAACCCCCTCGAGCAGCAGCTCGCCGCCCGGCGCCATGCCCCGCACCCGATCCAGCGCGGCGGCCTGCTCGGCAGCGAGATCGTGGGCACGTGGCAAGCCCTGAGGCCGGTGCGCACGAGGGTCGCGCTCCACGGTCCGCCAGTCGAGCTCGGCCGCGCCGCGGGCCACCAGGCGGGGGGCGGCAGCCAGGACCGCCGCCGGCA
>CAZDAV010000241.1:0-1784 GCA_964503725.1 uncultured Steroidobacteraceae bacterium | reverse complement strand
AGCGTCGGGCGCTGCCGCTCGAAGGCGAGCAGGCCCACCTCGTGCGCGGCCACCATGGCGAGCAGCTGCCGGCCGGCGTCGGGGGCGTCCGCCACCGCAACCCGCAGGCCGGTCGACGTCTCCTCGACGTGGCTCACCCACGCTGCCGCGCGCAGCGCTGCCACCAGGCGTGGCAGCGCCGGGTCGTCGCCATTCTCCGGCTCGAGGCGGTAGATCGGCCGGGCGTAGCGCCCGAGCAGCTCGTCCATTGGCCCGGTCGTCACCAGGCGCCCGTGGTCGAGGATCGCGACCCGGTCGCAGACCCGCTCGACGTCGGTCAGGATGTGGGTCGAGAAGAGGACCGTCGACGCCCCGCCGAGGCCGCGGATGACCGCGAGCAGATCGACTCTCCCCTGTGGGTCGAGGGAGCTGACCGGCTCATCGAGGAGCAGGATGGGTGGCCGGGTGAGGATCGCCTGCGCCACGCCGAGTCGCTGGCGCATGCCGCCCGAGAAGCCACCGATCGGACGACGCGAGGCATCGGCCAGCCCAACCGTGTCGAGCACCTCGTCGATGCGCGAGCCGCGCTCGGCATCGGTCATGCCCGAGAGACGACCGACGAGGTCGAGCAGGTCGCGCGCCGTCATCCAGGCGTGGAAGCGGGGATCCTGGTCCAGGTAGCCGATCAGCCCGCGTCGGTTCGCCTCGCCGTCGCCGATCGGCACACCGGCCACCATCGCGTCGCCGTCGCTGGCCCGGGCCAGCGAGGTGAGGAGGCGCAGCGTGGTCGTCTTGCCGGCGCCGTTCGGGCCAAGGAAGCCGAAGACGCTCCCGGCGGGCACTTCCAGGTCGAGCCGATCGAGGGCGACGATCTCCCCGTAGCGCTTCGTGAGCGCCCGACAGGCGATCGCCGGGGCGCTGGGCGCGGCGCCCATCGGCTTTACGCGTCCTCTCGGCCGAACAGGAAGTAGATGAGCGGCCCGACCAGCTCGACGAGGACGATGACGATGCCCCACAGCAGCTTGTTGCCGCCCCGCACGCGCCGTTCGGGGCGAGTCAGGTCGTAGAGCGCGACAACCAGCAACGCCAGCTGCAGCGCGATGAGCGGGATGAGCAGCGGCAGGATCGGTCCAATGTCCATCAGCGGCAGCATACCCACCCCGCGCGCCAGGCTGCGCTCGACAGCAGGCGTATACTCCTGACCGATACCTCGACCCGGGACGGGCGCACCCGTCCGGCGCCGACCGCTGTGATGCCGCACTCATGCGAGAGCGGCTGACGAAGGAGGCGCGTCCCGTGTCCACACGACCCCCCCTGATCGATCCGACTGATGCCCGTGCCGTGCTGCGCGTCGGTGACCGCAGCTATGCCTACCATCGGCTTGATGCCGCCGGCGTGGGCGAACTCGCTCGCATGCCGTACACCGTCAAGGTCCTGCTCGAGAATGCGCTGCGCCATGCGGCGAGCGATGCCGGGCTGGTCAGCGCCGCCGACGTGCGGGCGCTCGCCGCCTGGGATCCGAGCCAGCCGGCCGAGTACGAGCTGCCGTTCCTGCCCGGTCGGGTGATCCTCCAGGACTTTACCGGCGTCCCGTGTGTGGTCGACCTGGCGGCCATGAGAGACGCGGTGGCTGCCATGGGCGGCGATCCGGCCACCGTCAATCCGCTCGTCCCCGCCGACCTCGTCATCGATCACAGCGTGCAGGTCGACCTGTTCGGCTCGGAGCTGGCCTTCGCCGGCAACGTCGAGCGCGAGTACGAGCGCAATGGCGAGCGCTACGCCCTCCTGCGCTGGGCGCAGCAGGC
>CAZDAV010000240.1:0-1837 GCA_964503725.1 uncultured Steroidobacteraceae bacterium | reverse complement strand
TTCGGATGATCCCGCGACCGATCCAGCAGCGGCTGCCGATCATGATCGGCGGCTCGGGTGAGAAGAAGACGCTGCGGACCGTCGCCAAGTACGCCGACATGTGGAACGCCATGGGCAGCGTGGAGACGCTACGGCACAAGGACTCGGTGCTGCGCGTGCACTGCGAGGCGGTGGGTCGCGACCACACAGAGATCGAGCGGACGGTGGGCTGCAAGCCGATCATCCGCGACACCGAAGCCGAGGCACGTCGAGTGTGGGCGGCGCAGATGGAGCACAACCGGACGCCGATGAGCCGCGTCGAGAAGGACGAGACCTTCTGGGTCGGCACGCCCGAGCAGATCGCCGAGATGATGGTGGCGCGGCGCGCCATCGGCTTCGGCACCTTCATCGCCGAGATGGCCGCACCGTACGACACCGAGACCCTGGAGCGCTGGATCGGCGAGGTGAAGCCGATGGTGGACGGCGCGTGAGCCTGCGCCGGGCCGGGATGGCCGGCCTCCTGGTGCTGCTCGCGCTCGGCAGCGTGGCCGGCATCCTCTTCCTCGCCGCCTTCCAGCTCCGTCTCGAGTGGTTCGCCGATCCCTCCGCGATGGTCGCAGCCGGGCCCGGGTCGGCGGAGCTGCTGCGCTGGGCTGCGATCGCCGACCTGTTCAGCTACTACCTGGCCATGGGTGTCGTAGCCTACGTGGTGTGGACGGCCGTGCGCTCCCGGGGCCGCGCGGTCGCGGACCTGGCCACGCTGAGCGCGTTCGGCTACGTACTCGCCGGAGGCGCCGCCGCAGTGGCACTGGCCTTCGTGGGTCCCCGGCTGATGCACGAATACCCGGCAGCCGGGTCTGACCAGGCTGCCCTGGCCGTGGCCTTCAGCGCCCTGACGGAGCTGGTCTTCAGCGCCATCTGGCAGTTCCTGGACGCATGGCTGCTGGGGTTCTGGTGGCTCGGTCTGGCGATCCTGCTGCGGGCGGCCCAACCCGGGCTTGCGCGGCTCTCGTTCGTTCTCGCGGTTCTGGCGGCCATCGGCTCCTTCTTCACGGTCCTGGACCTGGAGGTCGTGCGCTACGCCGGGCTGGCTGTGTTCTTTGTGCTGTGGACTGCGTGGTCGGTGTGGCTGCTGGTGCTGCTCTGGCGCCGCAGGCCGCCGTTCGCCGAGCTGGGCTGAGTGCGCACCGAGGTCCGCTCTCTATCCGGCGCCCCATTTGTAACCCGCAAAGTTACGAATAGCCACGGAGAAGGGACCGGGCTGGACGCGTGCCGGACGCACCGAGGCCGATGCGCTCGCGGCGCTCCTCGTGGCCGCGCCGCGCTAGGCGAGCCCCTCGAGAACGCCAACGCGACGTGATCAGGCTCGGTGGATCAAGAAGCCAATCGTCGTCCGCAGCCACCACATCCTGATTCGCGTCACTCAGGGTCCTCCAGGTAGGGACGAAAGTCCGATCGGCGCTCGTCGAGGTCGTCGTCCACCAGCGGGAGCCGATCCGACCGCGGGCCATCACGATCGCTCCTGTCGATCGGGGTCGAGATCTCGCGATCCTCGGTCATGCCTCCACCGTGCGCCGGCACCTGCAAGGCCGCGTAAACGCTGCGGCAAGGACACGTCAGGTGAGGCGAACGAGGAGCGGCGCGCCGTTGCCGACGCGCCGCTGCGATGGATGGCTGGTCAGGGTTATCCCAAGGAGGCTCCCGTCAGGCCAGCGCCACGCGGGCGCCATTCCCCCGCCCCTCAGACGGGGTGGTGGCAGTGTCCGGCAACGCAACGGCAACCGGCTGGCCGCCCGCCACGGAGCCGCCTCCGGGTGATCCGGGTGCCGGCGCCCCGGGTGCCGGCGGCGCCGGGGCG
>CAZDAV010000239.1:0-1841 GCA_964503725.1 uncultured Steroidobacteraceae bacterium | reverse complement strand
GTCCACCACAGCGTGGTCGACCCGACTCGGCCGACGACGGCGAGGATCACGATCAGGATCGGGGTCAGGTGCAGGAGATAGCCGAGGTTGCGATGCGGCTCGAAGTCGGGCTCGGGTGCGAAGAGCGCCTGCCCGGCCAGAAATGTCTGGAACACGATGGCAATCAGATACAGCCAGACCACGCCGAGGTACGCCCATCGGGCACTCGACACCACCACATCACCCTCCAGCACTCAATGACTTGCGGCCGCCGGGAATTGCCGCTGGATAATACTGTGCCCGATGCCAGTCTCAGTACTCCTTCCTGAACCGTGGGCCAGCGTCCGTCAGCAGCTGCGTCAGCGCGGCCTGCGATGGACGCCGCAGCGTCGGGCCGTGGTGGAAGTGCTCGCTGACAGCGAGGGCCACGTCACCGGGGCGGAGCTGATCGAGCGCTGCCGAGCGATCGACCCATCCACCATTCCATCCACCGTGTACCGCACCCTGGACGTGCTCGAGGAGCTGGGCCTGGTGCGGCATGGCCATGGCGCCGATGGGCGGGAGGAATTCCATATCGGGCCGGAGGGGGAGCACGGCCACCTGCACTGCGCCGTCTGCGGCGGCCGCTGGGAGATCCGTGCCAAGCCGGCGCTCGTGATCCTCGAGACGCTGCGCGCCGCCGACGGCTTCGAGGTCGACCTGTCGCACGTGACGGTCGTCGGCACGTGTCGGGAATGCGCCGCGGCCGCGCGGGGATGAGCGACCAGACCTTCCTGGGCGTCCCGTCGGTGACGCCGGATGGCCTCGCCGCCGGCTCGGCCGACGTCGCGATCCTGGGCCTCCCGTTCGGGGTGCCGTACCCGACGCCGGGCCTGACGGCCGGCTGTGCCGATGCCCCGGCCGCGGTGCGTGCCCGCTCGCAGCGCCTCGCCCGCTTCGCCGACCATCACGACTTCGACCTGGATGGACCGATGCTGGTCGGCTCCCCGCCCCTGCGCATCGTCGATGCCGGCGACGTCGCCGGCTCCGCGGACGAAGGTCAGGGCAACGCGACGCGAGCCGAAGCGGCGGTCCGCGCCCTGCTCGACGCCGGCGCAGTCCCGATCCTGATCGGCGGGGACGACTCCGTTCCGATCCCGGCGCTGCGCGCCTACGCTGGTCGCGGCCCGCTCACCGTGGTGCAGATCGACGCCCACCTTGACTTCCGTGACGAGGTCGCTGGCGTGCGCGACGGCTACTCATCGCCGATGCGGCGCGCGGCCGAGATGGAGCACGTCGAGCGCATCGTGCAGGTCGGCCTCCGCGGCGTGGGGAGCGCGCGGACCACGGACGTGGCCGACGCCCGCGCGGCCGGCAACACGCTGGTCACGGCGCGCGAGCTGCGCGAGCGCGGCGTCGCGTGGCTCATCGGCGGACTGGCAGCGGACGCATCGGTCTTCATCAGCTTCGACCTCGATGGGCTCGACCCGTCGGTTGCGCCGGCCGTCAGCGGCGCCTCCCCGGGCGGCCTCTCCTACGACGAGGCCTGCGACCTGCTGGCCGGTATCAGTGCTCGCTGCCGAGTGGTCGGCGCGGCGTTCACCGAGCTGGTGCCGGCGCTCGACCACAACGACGTGTCCGTGCTGGTCGTGGTGCGCCTGGTGATGCGGCTGCTGGCCGCCATCGACCGCGCCAGATGACCCCCGTTCGGTGTCCGCATGGCTAGACTCGCGGACAGCCGTCCGGCGTCGCCTCGAGCGGCCCCACGCGGCTGATGGAGGGTGAACCGATGACCGCGATGGACCCGCCGGCGCCCGCAGCGCCGGAGCCCCCTGCTCCACAACCGCCGGCCGAACCGCCCGCTGCGCCGCCGACGCCGCCCG
>CAZDAV010000238.1:0-1842 GCA_964503725.1 uncultured Steroidobacteraceae bacterium | reverse complement strand
CCGGAGCCCGAGGCCGCTTAGGACCAGCTCCCGGTCCGCCGGAGGACCTCCCGCGGCACACGCCCGTGAACCTCGGCGTGCTGTGTGGTGTACTGCTTAGAGCGCATCCGTGAGAGGGACTCCACATCGTGCATTCGCTCCTCGCTGCGTGGCGGGTGAGCCTGCACAGAACCCGCGCAGACTGGCCGATCGTGGCCGCCGCATGGCTCATCGTCGTGCTGGCCGCCACCCTGCTGGCAGCCGGACCGATCTACTCGAGCGCCGTCTCGCTGGCCGGCCTGCATCGCGTGCTGGAGGACGCCAGCGCTCCTGACGCGAACATCGAGGTCACCGCCCGCATCGAGCTGGCTGAGGCGCCGGCAAGCCTCGAGCGGGTCGCGGAGGAGCTCCATCGGATCTCCGCGGCGGTCGACATCAGCGTCGTCGCCGCCGGGCAGTCGGACACGTACACGCTCCCTGGCCAGCCGGCCGACGAGGTCCGCGACCTCGCGATCCTCGGCTTCATCGATGAGATCGAGGCGCACGCCAGCCTCCTGTCGGGCGCCTGGCCGACGACCGAAGCGGCCGGCCCGATGGACGTGGCGCTGCTCGACCAGGTTGCCGAGATCCTGGCGCTGGAGGTGGGCGACGCCTTTGCGCTGGAGAGCCGTGTCGACGCGGAGCTGGGCGTGGACGTGGTGGTCGTCGGGATCTATCGGCCCAATGACCCGAGCGAGCCCTTCTGGTGGGACGATCCGTCGCTGACGAACGGGCTGGTCGAGAGCGCACAGTACCGCACCTTCGGGCCGCTCATCACCACGCGCGCCGAGCTGCTGGGTCGGGCCGCGGGGCGCACCGTGCCGCTGACCTGGCACGCGTTCCCGCAGTTCGACCAGCTGACGATCGATCAGGTCGGCCCCTTCAACGCTGGGCTCGAACAGCTGCCGACGCGCGTCGACACCGCGGCGGTCGACGGCTTCCCGAAGGTCCACACGCAGCTCGGCGAGATCCTGGCTGCGTCGGAGCGATCGCTGTTGGTGAGCCGCACCGGGATCCTGCTGCTCATGGCGCAGCTGGCCATCCTGGCTGGGTACGCGATCGTCCTGACCGCCGCACTGATCGTGGATCATCGTCGCCTCGATACGGCGCTGCTGCGGTCGCGCGGCGCAGGCCCGCTGCAGGTCGGCGCCCTGGCGATGGCCGAAGGCCTCCTGCTGGCCATTCCGGCGGGGCTCGCCGGCCCCTGGATCGCCGCCGCTGCGCTGCGCATCCTGAACGTGGCCGGTCCGCTGGCCGGGATCGGGCTGGAGATCGAGCCGCAGGTCACCGGCGATGCGTACGTGGCGGCGGTCGCGGCGGCCGTCGGCTGCGCGCTGCTGTTGGTGCTGCCCGCCCTCTTCGCGGCTCGATCCTTCGCCGCGGAGCAGTCCGGGCGGTCGAGGTTCGAGACGCGGACCATGGGACAACGGCTGGGCTTGGATATCGCGCTGCTGGCGGTCACGGTGGTCGGGATCTGGCAGCTGCGGCTGTATGGAGCCCCGCTGACCAGGACCGTCCAGGGCGCCATCGGCCTCGATCCCCTGCTGGTGGCCGCCCCGGCGATCGGGCTGCTGGCCGGCGGCGTCGTCGCGCTCCGCCTGCTGCCGCTGCTGGCCCAGCTCGCCGAGACGATCGTGGAGGGTGGGCGGCACCTGGTCGGGTCGCTGGGGACACGGCAGCTGGCACGGCGCCCGTTGCGCTACACGAGGGCGGCGCTGCTCCTGATGCTGGCCATGTCGATGGGCGTCTTCGCGGTCTCGTATGCGACTACCTGGGTCGACTCGCAGCGCGACCAGGCGGAGTTCCAGGTGGGGGCGGATCTGC
>CAZDAV010000237.1:0-1842 GCA_964503725.1 uncultured Steroidobacteraceae bacterium | reverse complement strand
ATCCAGCGCGTGGCGGCGGTCGGCGGTCGGCATGCCGGTGAAGAGCGGCCAGGCGGCGTCCGGCAGGCTGGTTCGGGCACGTGCCTCCTCGGCCGGATCGACGCGAGCCGTGAGGTACCCGACGAACTGGCCGACTCTATGCACCGAGCATGTACCCCGACAGCACGCCGGCCAGGTTGAAGAGCCAGTCGAGCGGGCCATTGATCGCGCCATACGAGAGGACCAGCAGCAGGAGCAGGGCCAGGAAGCCGTACTGCGCGTAGCGCTGGACCATGAACGCCTGGCGCGGCGGCAGGAGCGGCAGCACGGCGTTGTAGCCATCGAGCGGCGGGATCGGGATCAGGTTGAAGAGGCCGAGCGCCACGTTGAAGAAGACGATTGATGCGACGACCAGCCGCGGGAAGTCGGCATCGAGCAGCCCTGCCAGCTGGAGGATGCGAAACAGCAGGGCCACGACCACGGCCACCGCGAAGTTGGCGAGCGGGCCGGCCACGGCGACCATCGTCATCCCGATCCGGCCCGGGCGCAGGGCGTACGAGTTGACCGGCACCGGCTTGCCCCATCCGAAGCCGGCCAGCAGGAAGAAGATCGAGCCGAGCGGATCCAGGTGGCGCAGCGGATTCAGGCTGACCCGCCCGAGCGCGCGAGGCCGATGGTCGCCGAGCTGATCGGCCACCAGCGCGTGGCTGCCCTCGTGAAAGGTGATGCCCGCCACCAGGGCCACGATGATCCCCACCAGCAGCGCCGGATCCGGATTCGAGAAGAGCACTACCCGAGCTCCGGCAGCAGCTCGCGCAGGAGGGAGAGGAGGCGTTTGGCACCGATCGGCCCCATCGCCAGCACCTCCTCGTGCGTCACCTCGCCCTCCATCTCGGGCGTGGCCTTGTTGGTGACCAGGCTGAAGCCGATCACGCGCACCCCCATGTGCCGGGCCACCAGCACCTCCGGCACGGTCGACATGCCCACCGCATCGGTTCCGAGCGTGCGCAGCAGGCGCAGCTCCGCGCGCGTCTCGTAGGTCGGCCCGGCCAGCATCAGGTACACACCTTCGCGCAGCGTCACGCCGGCGCGGGCGGCGGCGGCGCGGGCGCCGGTCCGCAGGTCCGCGTCGAAGGCGTCGGTCATGGAGACGAAGCGCGGCCCGAGATCGTCGAGGTTGGGCCCGGCCAGCGGGTTGTCGCCGGACAGGTTGATCACGTCGGAGATGAGCATCACGTCGCCCGGTTCGAATTCGGGGTTGATCCCCCCCGATGCGTTCGTCACCACCAGGGTGCCGATGCCCAGCGTCAGGCAGGCCCGCAGCAGCAGGGTCGTCTGGCGCTGCGACCAGCCCTCGTACCCGTGGGCCCGGCCCGACAGGAGCAGGATCGGCACGCCGCCGGCCAGACCGGCCACGAGCTCGCCGGCATGCCCGGCCACCGTGGCGCCCGGCACGTGCGGAATCTCGCCGTACGGGATCACGATCCTGGGGCGCGCATCGAGCAGGTCAACGACCCCGCCGAGGCCGGAGCCGAGGATGATCGCGAGCCTGGGTGCGGCCAGTTCCGGCGTCCCCGCCAGACGGGAGCGAATGACCGCCGCCGCCTCGTCGATTCGCCGCCGAAGCTCGTCTCCGTAGAGCCCGTCGGAGAACGAGCGGCGGGGTTCCTCCACCTACATTCGCCCCAGCAGGTCGACCTTCTTGGCCTCGTATTCCTCCGGCGTGATCAGGCCCTTGTCGCGCAGGGCGGCCAGGCTCTCGAGGGTGGCGGTCAGCTGGTCGGCGGCCGAGGGAGGCGCGGTCGGCGCCGGAGGGGCAGCGGGGGGAGTGGCGCGCGGCGCGCCCATCGGCACCTCGGCGAC
>CAZDAV010000236.1:0-1854 GCA_964503725.1 uncultured Steroidobacteraceae bacterium | reverse complement strand
CTCCGCGATGGCACGCCCGACCGATCGCGCGGCGTCCACCTTGCCGGCGCCGGCTGCCAGGCCAGCCTCGCGGCTCGACGCCGAGGCCAGCGTCTGCCCGGTGGTGTCGTCGATCACCTGCACGTAGATGAACTTCGTGCTGCGGAAGACCGACAACCGCGGCCGCTCGGTGCTTCCGGCGAGGCGCAGACGGATTCGTTCGTGTCGCTTACGGCGCAGCGCGTCGCGTGATGCCTTGTTGATCATTACTTGGCGCCCCCGACCTTGCCGGCCTTGCCGGCCTTGCGCAGCACCTGCTCGCCAGCGTAGCGAATGCCCTTGCCCTTGTACGGCTCCGGCTTTCGTCGCGAGCGGATGTACGCGGCGGTCTGACCGACCAGCTCCTTGTCCGCACCAACCACGGCCAGGCGCGTTGGGGTCTCGACCTGGAAGCTGATGCCGGCCGGCGGGTCGACCTCGACGGGATGCGAGTAGCCGAGGGCCAGCACCAGCTTGGGGCCCTGCAGCTGGGCGCGATAGCCGACCCCGCTGATCTCCAGGCCCTTGGTGAAGCCGGAGGTGACGCCGACGACCATGTTGTTGACCAGGGTGCGGGTGAGTCCATGCAGCGCGCGATGACGCGGCTCGTCGCTGGGACGCACGACCCGCAGCTCCGCGTCGCCGCGCTCGACGACCATCTCCGGATGGATCGAGCGCTCGAGCGTGCCGAGGGGACCGCTGACCCGCAGCGTGGCCCCTTCCTGGATCACCTCCACGCCCGATGGGAGCGGGATCGGCATGCGGCCGATGCGTGACATTGCGTTCGCTCCTTACCAGACGTAACAGAGGACCTCGCCACCGAGGTTCAGCTTCCGGGCGCTCTGCCCGGTCATGACCCCGCGGGAGGTGGACAGGATGGCCGTGCCGAGACCGCCGAGGATACGGGGGATCTCGGTCTTCCGCGCGTAGACCCGCAGGCCCGGCTTGCTGATCCGCTTCAGGCCGCTCACCACCGGGGTGCGACCCTCCATGTACTTGAGGTGGATGGTGAGCAGCTCCTGGACCCCATCCTGGCTGGTCGAACACGACTCGATGAACCCCTCCTCGACCAGGATCCGGGCAATTTCCTGCTTGACGCGCGACGAGGGAAGGGTCAGCTCTCGATGCCGGGCCATGCTGGCATTGCGGATGCGGGTCAACATGTCGGCGATCGGGTCGGTCACATTCATCTGGCTTCTTGGTCTCCTACCAGCTCGACTTGGTCACGCCCGGCAGCTGGCCCTCGAGGGCGCGCTCCCGGAAGCAGATACGGCACAGCGCGAAACGTCGCATGTAGCCGCGCGGGCGACCGCAGACGGCGCAGCGGTTGTGTTGCTGGACCGGAAAGCGCGGCTTGCGCTGCGACTTCGCGATCATCGACTTCTTGGCCACTCGAATTCCTCGCTAACTGGCCTGGAACGGCATGCCGAGCAGCTGGAGGAGCTTGAGCCCCTCCTCATCGGTCTTGGCCGTGGTCACGATGCTGATCTCCATCCCCCGCAGCCGATCGATCTTGTCGTAGTCGATCTCGGGGTAGACGAGCTGCTCGCGCAGCCCGAGGCTGAAGTTGCCGCGCCCGTCGAACGAGCTGCGGCTGATCCCCCGGAAGTCGCGGATGCGCGGCAGGGCCAGGCGCATGGTGCGCTCCAGAAAGTCGTACATGCGCTGCCCGCGGAGCGTCACCTTGGCGCCGATCGGCATCCCGGTGCGCAGCCGGAACTGGGCGATCGAGCGCTTGGCCCGCGTCACGATCGGCTTCTGACCGGTGATCTGGGTCAGGTCGCCGACCGCGGCGTCGAGCGCCTTGGCATTCTGGATCGCCTCGCCCAGGCCGAT
>CAZDAV010000235.1:0-1881 GCA_964503725.1 uncultured Steroidobacteraceae bacterium | reverse complement strand
GGGACGCCGGTCTCAAGGGCGCCCTGTTTCCGTGGCAGAGCGGCAGCGACGGCAGAGAGGAGACGCCGCAGGAGCTGTACAACCTGCGCTCCGGGCGGTGGATGCCAGACAACTCGCACCGTCAGCGACACGTCGGCCTGGCGGTCGCCTGCAACGCCTGGCAGTACTACCAGTCCACCGGCGACAGATCCTGGCTCGCCGAACGTGGGGCCGAGCTGATCATCGAAGTGGCGCGCCTGTTCGTTGAGCTGGCCACTCACGACCCCGACGAGGACCGATTCCACATCGCCGGCGTGATGGGACCCGACGAGTACCACGACGGCTACCCGGACGCTCGCGGTGGTGGTTTGCGCGACAATGCCTACACCAACGTCCTGGCCGCCTGGGTCTGCCAGCGGGCCGCCGAGATATTCGCCGTGCTCGCCGGACCCGACTGCGACGACCTCTCCGAGCGCCTCGGTGTGCAGGGCGAAGATCTAGAGACGTGGAACCGGCTGAGCCGCCGCCTCGCCGTGCCATTCCACGATGACGGCGTCATCAGCCAGTTCGACGGCTACGAGGCCCTGGCCGAGCTCGACTGGAAGCGCTACCGGGCGACGTACGGGAACATCGGGCGCCTCGACCTGATCCTGGAGGCGGAGGGTGACGCCACCAACCGGTACAAGCTCTCCAAGCAGGCCGACGTGCTGATGCTGATCTACCTGCTGGGACCCGATGAGCTGATCGGCCTGCTGGGCCGGCTGGGCTACACCGTCACACCCGCTGCCCTGGCGCGCACGGTCGACTACTACCTCGCTCGCACCGCACATGGCTCCACCCTCAGTCGCGTGGTGCATGCGTCGGTGCTCTCCCGCCTCGACCGGTCCCGGGCGTGGAGTACCTTCCGCGATGCCCTGGCGGCCGATCTCGACGACACCCAGGGCGGTACGACGCAGGAGGGAATCCACCTTGGCGCCATGGCCGGCACGATCGGGATCATCACTCGTGCCTTCGCCGGCTTGCAGATTGAAGCCGATACCCTCAGCTTCAACCCCCGACTGCCGATCGGACTGCGACGGGCGCGGTTCGAGGTTCAATATCGCCGCCAGCGCATCGATGTCACGGTGGACCATGAACGCCTGCGGCTAGCAGCGCATCCATGCTCCGCCGCCGGAATACGGGTTCGCGTCGCCGGAGCCCTCGTCACCCTCGATGGTGGGCAGACGCACGATGTCTGGCTGTCGGCAGACGAGCCAACTGACGGATAAGGAAAGAGTTGCAGCCGATCCCAGGCCTACGGCATGATCGTTGTCCGCGCGGCTGGCTCGTACTCGCTACGACACCCGCGCGAGCAGAAGTAGTGGGTCTCGCCGCTGGGAGCCAGCGGCACGGTCGCTGCCGGGCTCGGCAGCCTCGCCCTCTAGAATCTGGCCTACATCACGCCGCTCGTGGTCCTGATGGTGCTGGCCAGCCGGCCGGGGCTGATCCGGGTCATCAACCGCTGGCATCTTCAGCACGCGGGTGGCACGAAGCTGGCCTTGGCGCTGGGGGTGCTCGCGCTCGGGTTCGCGATCCTGCTGACGGTCTAGACGTGGGGCGGATCCGGTTCTCAGCCCGGCGTTAGCCGGTCCTCATCGGGGACTCATGTCGAACCCGTCAACTGGCGGCATGCCGGACCTGCTCGTCACCTTGCTCCTCGTCGCCGCCATCCTGCTGGTCGCCGACCTGCTGCTGGCGGGGGGCGCCATGACGATGATGGGCGTGTCGGCCGCGATGGGGGCGGTCGCCAATCCGCTCGCCGCCGGCGCGCTCGTCGTCCTGGTGGTGGCGCTCATCCTGCTCCTCGGGGGGCCGGGGTGATGCTCGAGCAGCCGGTTCGCGCGCGGCTCGACGCCAGCGGCC
>CAZDAV010000234.1:0-1895 GCA_964503725.1 uncultured Steroidobacteraceae bacterium | reverse complement strand
GCTCCGGCGCCCAGGGCCAGCACCAACAGCGCCACCAGCCACGGCCAGCGCGGGATCCGGAGACGGCGGGAGCGGCCGGAGGCACCGCCGGGCTTGACCGGCGGTGGCAGCCGAACGGCCATCGTCTCGTCGGCGGAGCCCAAGGCGGCGAGCGGGCCGGGAACCGGGTCGGCGACGCCGCGAACGACGTGGATCGGGGCCCGGATCGGCTCGGACGCCTCGATCGACGCCGGGATGCCCGATGTCGCCTCCGCCACCGACGCATAGCCGGCGATCCCGGCCTCCGCCGCCAGGGCCCGCGTCCCGGTGTCCGCGACCAGGGCCAGGGTGCGCGCCTCGTCGGACGCGACACGAGCCAGCAGCCGCAGCGCGACGGCGCTCGAGGTTGCCCGGCTGCGGCCGGGCGCCACGATGACGACGGAGCTGCTCTCGGCGGCGCGCAGGCGGCGCACGACCGAGGTGATCTCGTCATCGGGCTCCAGGTAGATGAGCTGCGGTGCGTCGGCCATCGGTCTACAGCTGCATGCTGCGCACGGCGCGCCGCATGGCCCGCTCGGCGGCGGAGGTGGATGCGTCCAGGATCAGTGCCTGGTGGGCGAGCGCCATGGGCGTGACGTCCTGCCCGGTGGTGAGCTGGCCGCTGGCGTCACGCACCCCGGCCACGTCCGCCGGGGCCAGGGCGCGGACCTGCGGCTGGCGCGCGAAGGGCAGCCGTCGCCACCAGCCGTCGCCACTCAGCGAGGCCACGAGCTGGGGCAGCTGGGCCCCACCGCCGCACAGGTAGACCCGGCCCGGGAGCAGCTCACCCTGCGCCAGGTCGCCGATCATCAGCTCGACCCCGCCCAGCCAGACCGCCGCGTCTTCGTCGAGCGCCGCGTCGAGCGTGGCGCGCTCGATCGGCTCGGGAAGCTCGCCCTCGTCGCCGGCCGCCACCTTGAGCGCCTCGGCGCGGGAGAAGGAGAGGGCGAAACGCTCCACCAGGCCCTTCGTGAAGGCGCGTCCGCCGAGGGCCAGCATCTTGGTGCCGGCGATGCCGCCATGCCGCACCAGGGCGACGTCAGTGGTGCCGCCACCGACGTCCACGAAGACCGCGCCGGCATCGCCCAGCTCACCCGGATCCAGGCAGGTCGCCACCGCGTACGGCTCGGCGATCACGCCGAGCAGCTCGAGGCCGAGCTGGGTGGCGACCGACTGGAGCGCGCCAAGGTGCACCATCGGCGCAAAGGCGTTGAAGACCGCCAGCTCGACCTGTGCTCCGGTGAAGCCGATGGGGTTGCTGACCGGGTAGCCGTCGATCTTCAGCTCGACCACCGCGGCATGGACCAGGCGCACGTCCATCCGTTCGACGCCCGACTCCCAGGCGATGCGCTCCTCGGCGTCGCCGAGCGCCTCGGCCTGGACCTGCTCCACGATGCGGGCCAGCTCGTCCTCGGTCATCGGCGCGCGCGGGTCGTCGCGGCGCACGATGCCGGTCGAGGTCGTCCCCTTGACCAGCTCACCGGCGATGCCGATCACGCCGGCGCTCGGCCGCAGCCCGGCCATCGCCTGGGCGTCACCGAGCGCCCGGGCGCAGTTGGCGACCACCGCGTCGATGTCGCTCACCGTCCCCGACTGCATGTGGGTCAGTCCCTGCCGCTGGCGCCCCGCGCCGCGGACCATGCCGACCACGCGACCCTCGTCATCGGGTGTCACGGCCACGACCAGCGCCTTGGCGAATTCGGTGCCGACGTCGAGGGCTACCAGCGCAGGCGGTCCGGCGGATAAGCGCCCGCCGGCGCGGGTCAGGCGCTCGACCAGGCGTGCCAGCCGTTCCTGCACCGTCAGCCGCTCTCGATTCGCTGCAGCGCCTCGAGCGCCAGGCGCGCCGCCTCGCGCAGCGCCTCGTCGAGACCGGA
>CAZDAV010000233.1:0-1895 GCA_964503725.1 uncultured Steroidobacteraceae bacterium | reverse complement strand
GCGTCGACTAGCGCCACGCTCGTGACCGGTTGCGACTTGCGTCGGTACCAGCGCTGCGAGACCAGCCAGTCCGGGGTGAAGGTTCGGGCCAGGCGTTCGAGCTGAGGGTCAGGGAAGCGGCTGGTCGCCATCGGTCAACAGGAACCAGTAGTAGCCGTGCGGACCGAAGGTCAGGAGATAGGGCAGCTCGCCGATGGGCGGGAAGTGCATGCGGCCGACCATCTCGGTCGGCACGCGCCCCTGCCACCGGCCGAGGTCGAGCTCCACGAACTGGCTGAACCGGGAGAGGTTGACGACGCAGAGCACGGTCGTGCCCTCGTACTCGCGCACATAGGCCAGGACCCGCTGGTTGGCGGGCTTCAGAAACTCGATCGAGCCGCGGCCGAAGACCGGGTACTGCTGTCGCACCCCGATGATCCGTCGCATCCAGTGCAACAGGGAGCCGGGGATCCGCTCCTGGGCCTCTACGTTGACGGCCTCGTAGCCGTAGACCGGATCGACGATCACCGGCGAGTAGAGCGCGGCGGCATCGGCCTTTGAGAAGCCGGTGTTGCGGTCGACCGACCATTGCATGGGCGTGCGGACACCGTTGCGATCGCCGAGATAGACGTTGTCGCCCATGCCGATCTCGTCGCCGTAGTAGATGACCGGGGTACCGGGCAGAGACAGAAGGAGGCTGTTCAGGAGCTCGATCCTGCGACGGCTGTTATCCACCAGCGGCGCGAGCCGGCGCCGAATTCCCAGGTTGATGCGCGCTCGACTGTCGGCCGCGTATTCCTGCCACATGTAGTTGCGGTCCTCGTCCGAGACCATCTCGAGCGTCAGCTCGTCGTGGTTCCGCAGGAATATCGCCCATTGGCAGCCGTCGGGAATCGACGGTGTGCCCTCCATGACCTCGACGATCGGATTGCGGTCCTCCCTGCGCAGCGCGATCCAGATCCGCGGCATGAGCGGAAAGTGGAATGCCATGTGGCACTCATCCCCATCCCCGAAGTAGGCGCGCGCGTCGGACGCCGACTGGTTCGCCTCCGCGAGGAACATGCGATCGGGGTGCCGCTCGTCCATCGATGCTCGAAGCCGCTTGAGGACCGCATGGGTCTCGGGCAGGTTCTCCCCGTTCGTGCCCTCGCGCTCGACCAGGTAGGGAACGGCGTCGAGTCGCAATCCGTCGACCCCCAGGTCCAGCCAGAAGCGCATGACGCGCTGCATCGCCCGCACCACCTGCGGGTTGTCGTAGTTGAGATCCGGCTGGTGGCTGAAGAAGCGGTGCCAGAAGTATTGCTGCGTCGCCTGGTCCCAGGCCCAGTTCGAGGTCTCGGTGTCGCGGAAGATGATCCGCGCATCTCCGAACCGCTGGTCATCGTCCGACCACACGTACCAGTCGCGCTTCGGGTCCTTCCGCGACGAGCGCGACTCCTTGAACCATGGGTGCTGGTCGCTGGTGTGGTTGATGACGAGCTCGGTGATGACCTTCAGGCCGCGGCGATGCGCAGCGCGCACGAAGTCGCGAAAGTCGCGGCGGGTCCCGTAGTCGGTATGGACGTTGGTGTAGTCGGCGATGTCGTAGCCGTCGTCGCGCAGCGGCGACGGGTAAAACGGCAGCAGCCAGACGGCGGTCACGCCCAGGCTGGCGATGTAGTCGAGCCGGCCGGTGAGACCGGCAAAGTCGCCGATCCCGTCTCCCGATGAGTCGGCGAAGGCCTTGACGTGCAGCTGGTAGATGACGGCGTCCTTGTACCAGGGCACCGCTGGTGCCGGCGGGTCTGGCGGCCGCGCAGGGCGCTTGGTGCGGGACGCCGTTCGGCTCACGGCGAGAGGGTACCTGCTCGCACGGCCCCGCGCGCCACTCCCGGCTCGCCCTAGGCTTGCCGCATGGGACGCACGGAACGCGATCG
>CAZDAV010000232.1:0-1897 GCA_964503725.1 uncultured Steroidobacteraceae bacterium | reverse complement strand
CAGGCCGGCAGCCAGGGCGTCGGCCGTGCCGGCCACGTCGGCCGGGGCGACCGGCAGCACGCCGTCCGCCATCTGGTCGAAGGCACCGGCTGTCTCGGACAGGACGATCGCCGCATCCCGTCCGCTGACGGTGGCGGCCTCCTTGGCGACCAGATTCATGCCGTCGACCAGCGGGTTGACGAGCACCACGTCGGCGATCGACAGGCCGGCCAGCGCCTGGGCGTAGTCGTTCTCGTAGAAGAGCTGCACGTGCCGGTACCCGGCCCGCCCGAAGCGGGCGTTGATCCGCTCGACCGCGGCCTGCACCTTGCGGCCATAGTCGCCGTACTCGCGAAGGCCCGTGCGCGACGGCACGAGGAAGGCGAGGAAGGTGACGCGCCCGCGGAGCCGCGGCGTGCGCTGCAGGAGTGCCTCGAAGGCGGCGAAGCCGCGCAGGATG
The DNA here is from genome assembly GCA_964503725.1 of uncultured Steroidobacteraceae bacterium. Taxonomy (GTDB): domain Bacteria; phylum Chloroflexota; class Limnocylindria; order QHBO01; family QHBO01; genus CF-167. Next base: position 1,458 of record CAZDAV010000232.1, on the reverse strand, counting down.
TTCTTCGACGGCTCGAGGCGATCGACCCGCACGACGATCTGCGGGCCGCTGTTGGCCAGCAGCTGCTCAGCACGACGCCGCGCGGCGCGCGAGGCGGCCACCCGGCGCGTCGCCTCCACGTCAATGCTGATCGGGTAGTGGCGCACCCGCGCCACGTGGCCGTCCGGCAGGGTCACCGATCGGGCGCGATGGTCGACGCGCGCATCGGGCAGGAAGGACTCGACGCAGCGCAGGTAGTTGTGCGCGTAGCGCTCCGTCTGGAAGCCGACCACGTCGCTCGCCGCCAGACCCGCCACGATGCCGGTGCGGATTGCCGGGGTGATGGCCTGCCACAGCGAGGATGGCGGCCACGGGATGTGGGTGAAGTGGCTGATGATGGCCCGCGGCCTGCGCCGGCGGATCTCGGCCGCCGCCAGGTACAGGTGGTAGTCGTGGAGCATGATGCGTGGCTCGGCGTCCCCCGGCGACTGCTGGACCGCGGCCTCGGCGAAGGCGCGGTTGACGGGGACGTAGCCCTTCTCCCACGCGCGCAGGGTGGCGGCGTCGATCATCGGCCGCTCCGGCAGGTTCCACATCTGGTGCTGCAGGAACCAGAGCAGCGGGTTGGCGATCACGCCGTAGGCGGCGTCCTGGGCCGATCGCTCCACGGCCACGAAGCGCAGCCGCTGCCGGTCGTCCGCCTGCCACCGTTCGGCCAGGGACGGATCGGCGACGACGCGCCGGTCCCCCTCGCTCAGGGCCGCGGCCAGCCAGGTCACCGGCACGTGGCGACCGACCTGGCTCAGCGCCGTGACGAGTCCACCGCTGCCGCGACGCGGGCGCACGCCGCCATCGGGCGCGCTCGCGAAGGTCACCGGTCCGCGGTTGGTGGCGATCAGGAGCCGGCGCTGCCCGAGCAGCCGACGCGCCGCGGCGGCGAGCGACCGCTCTCCGGGTGCCTGAGTGGCCATCAGCTAGAAGGGGCTGCCGGCGGAGCTCCGCAGGAAGCCCAGGATCGGCTCCGGGAAGAGCCCGAGCGGCACCATCAGCTGTGGGAAGCCGTCGAGCGCGGCGTGGTGACCTTGCCCGGGTCGGCCATCGAGCTGCTGCTGCGCATTGGCGCTATCGAGGAGAGGCGATGATGCCGCCGGAGTGGCGCGGCCCAGCGTGCTCGGCGACGCGATCGACGGCGTCTGCAGATGGCTAGCGAAGGAGCACTTCCTCGTGGCTGATGGCAGCAACTGGACTGCGGACCCCCACGGGCAGCAGGGTGGGGACCGTCGAGGCCGCCGCGGGCATGTGGACCCTCGGCTCCGCCGCGCGCTGCAGCAGACGCAGGTAGATGCGCTCGTAGTCATCGGCCATCCGGGCAGCGCTGAAGCGCTGCAGCGCTCGGCGCCGGATGTCGGCGCGGTCGAGTGCACTCACCAGACGCACCGCCAGCTCGGCCTCGCTGAGGTCGTCCACAAGGTAGCCGTC
>CAZDAV010000231.1:0-1907 GCA_964503725.1 uncultured Steroidobacteraceae bacterium | reverse complement strand
GTCTGACCTTGGCTCGAGCCGAGCAGGCGGCTCACCGCCGCCGCCACGCCGACGCCGCCGACGATCCCCGTGCCGTGCCATCCGCGTTCGGGCATGACCGGCGAAATCGCATCGGCCAGGCGCGCCTGGAGCTCGAATCCGACGACGAAGGAAGCGATCAGGTCCCCGTCGCCGACGCCCTGCGTCTCCGCCGTGGCCAGCAGCGCGGGCAGCAGCGGGGCGCTGCCGCGCAGGCGCTGCGGCAGCAGCACGTCGTCCCAGTCCAGGACGTGGGCCATCACGCCGTTGGCGAGCGTCGCGCCGACGACATCCGTGCGCTGCGGGAACCCAACGATGCCCGCGCTCCCGGGGCCTGTGACGGCCGGCAGCGTCTCGACCACCATCCGGCTCGCGGCGTGCGTCGCGCCGGCGATGGTGACGCCCAGCGAATCGAGCACCGCACGACGGACGGCGTGGCGGACCTCGGCCGGCAGGACGCCGGCATCGGTCTCCAGCGCAAAGGCGGCAAGCTCGGCGGTGAGTGAGCGTTCGGAGCTCATCGGCCGAGGCTTCCGAGAAGCCTGCCCCAACCGCCGACCGCAGCGGCCTCATGGCCGTGCTGATGAAGCGCATGCCACAGGGCCGAGGCGTGGTTGAGGAAGAGGGGACGGTCGAACTCCGCCTCGAGCTCCTCAAGCGCGTGGATGGCGATCCAGCGCGCGCCCGGCATGATTACTCCGTCCGGCGCGGCGGCCGACTCCATGGCCCGCCGGCCGAGCTCGATCGCCAGGCGCATGCCGCTCTCGTCGTCCATCTCGGCGTTCTCGCGGATGGAGCGGGCGGAGCTCACCGTGTCGACTACCTCGATGCCCGCATCGGCCAGGTACCGCACCAGCCCGTCGTTCACGTCGTCCGACCACCTCGTCGCGATCGCGACCCGATCGACCCCGAGGTGCTGGACGCCGGCGACGATCGCTTCAAGGTCCGTGTCGACCGGCACGCCGGCCCTCTCGCCAGCTTCGTCCAGGAGGCGCCGCATCGCGGGGCGGCCGAGGGCCACGGCGATCGGGACCCCCGAGAGCACGATGCGCTCCGCCCGTCGAGCGCAGAGCAGAGAGATGGCGTGATGGATGGCCGGAAGCTGCTCCTCCACCGCGTCGCGGGTGTAGTCGGTAAGGTGAAGGTTGGTGGTGATGAGCATGAGGCCGGGTGGGGCGATCCGATAGATCTCGTACGCGAGGGTGTCGACCGTGGGATGCGGGGTCACGTAGCCGAGACGGAACCAGGGGAGCAGGCCCTGACCCGTCACTCGACCGTCGCCTCCGGATACGCCACGCGACTGTTGCGGACGCCCGTCGCGGCGAGCGCCTCCGCGACGCGCATGACGATGGCGAGTGGGTCGAGCACCGGCACGCCGAGCTCCTCGGTGAGCGAAGAGGCGGACATCCCGACCGGGACCATCGAGAAGCCGAGCGGCAGGATGAGCTCCGCCCCGTCGTCCTCGACGAGTCGGCGCGACGCGGCGACGAAGCGGCGGTGCAGCTCGTCGCGCTGATCCGCCATCTCCATCGGCCGCATGTCGACGTGGCCGATGCCGACGACACGCGATTCCGCGCCCCAGCTGTGGAGCAGCTTGCGGAACATCACCGTCTGGTCCGCCCCGTAGACCATGACGCCATAGCGGTCCACGAGCGAGGCGGCGACGTTCGCCGCGGTGCGGCCCGGACCGAGGACGGGGATGCGCACCACGTGCCGTGCCTCCTCCACGCCGAGGTCCAGGGTGCCCCACGGGAGCACGGCATCGAAGCCAGCCGCCTCGGCCTGGCGCGCCGCCCGCGCGAATGCGATCGCGACCGCGGCACGGTGGTAGTTCGTGACCGCGCCGCCACCAGGGCTCTCGGGCACCTCGGCGAAGCCGACCTCGACGC
>CAZDAV010000230.1:0-1923 GCA_964503725.1 uncultured Steroidobacteraceae bacterium | reverse complement strand
TCACCGCGGCCCTGGACTCGCTCGCCCGCCCGCGCACCGCCGAGCAGGGGGCCTAACCTCGCAACACGGCCTACCTGTCCCGGTAGCCCACGTAACTTCGCATGTTACAAATCCGCCCAGCGGCCTACGTCGAACGGCCGACCCACCAACGGGCCAGTGGTTCGGCCTGTGGACCATCGCGGCGTTGCACCTTGTCAACGCGCTCGTGCTCACGTACGCGTCGTTTCGCCTCGCACAGCGATCGAGCGCCTACTGGACCCAGACCGATGCGTCCGCCGCGCCGAGCACGGCTCTGGGGGGGCGCCCGCCTCGGCCTGAGCTCCAAACCCCGCGAAATCGGCCCATCGCGGTGGCGTCGTGGTACGCCAAATGCGAAATGACGGTCCTATCCTGTCCGCACCGGCCCCGTTTGGGCAGCACATCGAGGGAGGTCTTTCATTTGGACACCACCGTAGTCACCGACTGGGGCGACGCCGTCCTCGTCTCCGCGACCGATGCGTTGCGGAACTTCCTGGGCTTCCTGCCACAGCTGGTCGGGGCGATCCTCGTCCTGGTCATCGGCTGGATCATCGCCGGCTTCGTTGCCGGCCTGATCGAGAGGGTCCTGAACCGCGTCGGGTTCGAGCGAGCCGCGCAGTCGACCGGCATTGCGGGATTCGTGAAGCGATCCGGCTCCGACTGGACCGTCAGCAAGGTGGTCGCCGAGATCGTCAAGTGGTTCATCCGCCTTATCGCGCTGCAGGCGGCGGCCTCCATCCTGGGGATGCAGCAAGTCAGCGCGATCATCAACAGCATCCTGCTGTGGCTGCCGAATCTCGTGGTCGCGCTGGCGATCATCGTCATCGGCGCGCTCCTCGCCCGGTTCGTCTCGGGGATCGTGCGCGGCGCCACCTCGGAGATGGGATTCGGTAACCCGGATCTCATCGCCGGGATCGCGCGCTACGCGATCATCGTGTTCGCCGTCATCGCGGCGGTGGACCAGCTCGGCATCGCCGAGACCGTGGTGAACACGCTCTTCACGGGCCTCGTCATCGCCGTTGCGGCTGCGTTCGCCATCGCCTTCGGGCTGGGTGGCCAGCAGACCGCGGCGCGCATCACCGAGGGCTGGTACGAGCAGGGGCGGCAGGCGAGCGAGAAGGTCGCCCGCTACGCCGAGCGCAAGCAGACGCAGTCCGCCGCACCGGCCGCACGACCGGCTCGGACCCCGCGGGGCGCGGCTGGTGGAACCGAGGGCGCAGCCGCAAAGCGCGACTGACCCCTCTCACGCTCAGCGTTCAGCGGCACCCCAGCGCGGGGTGCCGCTGCCGCGTCTCTGGGAGGCTTCCCACGTGGAGGGCCATCCAGCCGCTCAGTGGCTGAAATTCCCTCTCAGCGGGACGTGCCGCCAGCGAAACCGCGCCCGACGCCCGCTCCGTAGCCGGGGCTCCCCCGGCACGGCAAATTCGGCCATCGAGTGGTCGGATGGCCCGCGGGGCGAGAACCCAGCTCAGGGCGCGGTGTGCACCCCCGCGGCGCAGTCCGCGCAGAGGGCCTCGTCCTCGGGAAGGAGCTCGGTCCGACAACTGCAGCCGCACGCGCACGGCCGCGGCGAGTCCAGAACCAGGTCGTCGACATCCATGCGGCGATGCTACCTCCGGGAAGGCGCCAGAAGTTGCAGCTGAGAGGACCTAACGGCCAACTTCGCCCGGGGACTTGGCTGCTGGTTCCTCCCGCCGGCACCTGCGCGCCAAGCTGGAGGCCTCCAGCCGCTCAACTTGGCCGTCAGGTGCGCTCCGGAGCAACTTCCGCTACGAACGCGACCACGTGTCGATTTCGGAGCCTCCCAGTCGTCGTGATGTGTGAGTGGGCCGCATGGACGGCCACCGCAACTCGGAGGCAATCAACGAAATGGCCAGCACGATCGTGCACGTCGAGGTCGTCGGC
>CAZDAV010000229.1:0-1938 GCA_964503725.1 uncultured Steroidobacteraceae bacterium | reverse complement strand
CTCTACCTCGTCGCGTGGCTGCTGATGCCCGCCGAGGGACAGGATCTGTCTCCTGTCGAGGCAGTCATCCGTCGGATAGGAATGACCCCCGGGCGCATCATCACCATCGCCGTCGTTGCGGTGGCTCTCCTCCTCCTCATCAACTCGTGGAACACGGGTTTCAACCTCTCGGGCCGAGAGGGGATGCTGTGGGCTGCGGTCGTCATCGTGACTGGCTACCTGCTGATTCGCCGCCGCGAGACCTCCCCGGCGACGGCCGGCGTGGCTGCGGTGCCCGCGGCGATCGCGGTCGGCGTGATGTTCGTCATCTTCAATTCCATCTTCCCGCTCGGCGGGCCATTCGACGGCTCAGGCTACCTGTTCATCGGACCGCTGGGCATCGATCCGATAGCGTTGTGGGCCGTGGCCGTCATCGTGGTCGGCTACCTGCTGATTCGCCGCCGTGAGACCTCGCCGACCGCGTCCGCCGTGGCCGGCGTAGCTGTGGCGCCGGCGGCGATCGCGCCGCCCCGGGCTCCGGCCGTTCGGCGTCCGCCCTCGCCGCTGGCGTGGTACGTCTACGCCGCCGTGCTGATCGCCGTCGGCGTGTTGGCGCTCATCAGCCAGATGGCCGACATCGAGGTGGAGCCTGCCCAGTTCTTCGGTGCCGCCCTGGCGGCCATGGGCATCGGCCTGGTCATCGGCGCCTGGTGGGGACGCGCCAGGATCCTGATCCTGCTGGCGCTCCTGCTCATGCCGCTCGCGGTCGGCGCGAGCTTCGTCACAGCACCCCTCGAGGGTGGGATCGGTGCCCCGCGCTTTGCGCCTGTCAACTCCGCCGAGCTGCGCGAGGAGTACCGCCTACTGGGCGGCACACTGACACTGGACCTGACCAAGCTGAGCGTCGGCAGGCGCCCAGTCCAGATCGCCGCCAGCGTCGCCTTCGGGCAGCTCGTGGTCATCCTGCCGCGTAACGCATCGGTCGAGCTGCGGGCGCGGGCCGGGGCCGGACAGGTGGCCCTGTTCAACGAGTACAACGTTGGCACGGACCTCGACGACGTCTACGTCCGCCACCACCGGTTCGGGACGACATACATCCTCGACCTGGAGATCGGCATCGGGGACGTGCTCGTCATCAACGACATTGGGAGGAACTACTGATGGCACGCCATCCGGTCGACCTGCTGTCCTTCGGCGCCGGGTTGCTGGTGCTGGCGATTGGCCTGCTGCTGCTCACCGGCGGCCTCGACGGCCTGCGGCTGGAGTGGGCTGGCCCGATCGTGGCGATTGGCCTGGGCGTGCTGATCGTCCTCGGCGCGCGACCCGGCCGCGAGCCGAGCGAGGGCGAGCCAGTCTCGGTCGACGAACGATGAGCGCCGAGCCAGTCCTGGAAACGCATGCCCTGGCCAAGCGCTATGGGCGGCGCACCTGGGCGCTGACGGGGATCGACCTCGCCATTCCGCAGGGGGGAATCACGGCCCTGGTAGGGCCGAACGCCGCGGGCAAGTCGACCCTCATCAAGACCTGGATCGGCTTCGAGCGGCCGACGCGCGGCAGCGTCACGGTGGCCGGCATCGACCCGTGGAAGGATCGGTCCGGCGTCCTCTCGCTTGTCGGCTACGTCCCGCAATCACCTGCCCTGTACGACGGGCTGAGCGTGGATGATCACCTCGACCTGGCGGTGCAGCTGCGCCCGAGCTTTGACCGTGCCTATGCGCGGCAGCGCCTCGACGAGCTGGGCATCCCCGCGGGCCAGGGCGCGAAATCGCTCTCCGGTGGCCAGCAGGCCCAGGTGGCGCTTGCCCTGGCGCTCGGCACACGCGCCAGGATCTTGCTCCTCGACGAGCCGCTGGCCAGCCTCGACCCGCTCGCCCGGCGCGAGTTCCTGCATGTCCTGACCGATGCGGTCCGTTCCGACGGCGCCACCGCGCTCCTCTCGAGCCACATCGTCACCGACGT
>CAZDAV010000228.1:0-1939 GCA_964503725.1 uncultured Steroidobacteraceae bacterium | reverse complement strand
GCGGCTTGCGGTTCCAGATCGTCACGTCGAGCGGCACGACGTCGCCGGCCACGGCCCGGGTCGAGGGCAGGTCCCGCCGGTACTCGACGTGGCCTATCCCGTATCGGCTCCAGACGCGGGTCAGCGACCCGTAGCCGAGGGTGGCGGCGGCGACCATGAAGAGGCCCGGCGCGGAGGCCGCCGCGCCGACCGCGATCATCAGCGCCGCGATCGCCAGCCAGCCGCCCATCGTCGGCGCCCGGCCTAGCCGGCGTCGCCGGCGAGCGGAACCGGGACGGCCTCCAGGACGGCGTCGACCACGCCTTCGACCGTCGCGCCGCGCAGCTCACGATCGATGTCCAGCAGGAGCCGATGGTCCAGCACGGCGTGCGCCACCGCGCGGACGTCGTCGGGCAGCACGAAGGTGCGCCCGTCCAGCAGCGCCCAGGCCTGCGCGGCCCGGTAGAGCGCGACGCTGCTGCGCGGCGACGCGCCGAGGCGCAGGTCGGCGTGATCGCGGGTGGCGCGCACGAGGGCAACCAGGTAGGACTCCACGTCCGCGCTGACGGTGATGCCGCGCGCGGTCTCGCGCAGCCCACGCAGCGCATCGGCGCCGGCCACCTCCGTCACCGCGTCGAGCGGCTCGGCCGAGGCCTGGTAGCGGCGCGCGATGCGCCGCTCGGCCTCCTCATCGGGATAGCCGACCCCGATGCGCAGCAGGAAGCGGTCGAGCTGGGCCTCGGGCAGGGCGAACGTGCCCTCCAGCTCGATCGGGTTCTGGGTGGCGAGCACCAGAAACGGGTTCGGCAGCGGTCGCGTCTGGCCCTCGGCGGACACCTGGCGCTCCTGCATGGCCTCGAGCAGGGCCGATTGGGTGCGCGGTGTCGCGCGGTTGATCTCGTCAACCAGCACGACGTTGGCGAAGACGGGGCCCGGCACGAAGCGGAATTCGCCATTGTCCAGGATGCTGCTGCCGGTCACGTCGGTGGGCAGCAGGTCGGGGGTGCCCTGCACCCGCGCGAAGGAGAGCCCGAGCGCCTTGCTGAACGCCCGCGCCAGGAGCGTCTTCCCGACCCCTGGGACGTCCTCGACGAGGGCGTGCCCCTCGGCCAGCAGTGCGGTCGCCATCAGCCGCAGCGGCAGCTCGGCCCCGACCACCGCGGCCGCCACGCTCGACTCCAGGTCGCCCAGGAAGCGCGCTCCGCCCGGGTTGGGAGCCGCGCTCGTCACTCCCCGATGAGCAGGCTGCGCAACTCCGCCTCGCGCTCCGCGGAGGTGACCGCCAGCAGCTTGTCTCCGGCGCGCAGGGTCGTGTCGGGGCGGACGGCGATGGCGTGCTCGTCGCGGATGATCACGACCACGGTGGAGCCCTCGGGCAGCTCCAGGTCTCGCAGCCCTTTGCCGATCACCGGCGAGCTCGCGTCGAGCTGGGCCTCGACGATCTGCACCTCGCCACCCTCCAGGTCCGCCAGGTGCAGGAGCTCGTGGATCGGGATGTCGTGCTCGATCACGGCCAGGATGCTGCGCGTCGGGCTGACCGTGTCATCGATCGCCAGGCGGCGGAAGAGGGCCTCGTTTTTCGGGTTGTTGACGCGGGCGATCGCGCGCGGCACGTTGAATTTCATCTTCGCCACCTGGCAGGCGACCAGGTTGTCCTCGTCATCGCCGGTCACCGCGGCGACCACATCGGCGCGACCCATGCCCGCCTCGGCCTGGTAACGCCCCTCGCAGCCGTCATTCGGGACCACGATGCTGCCCAGCTCGTCGGCGATGGTGCGGGCACGCGCGGGGTCCTTCTCGATCATGACCACCTCGTGGCCGGAGGCCAGCAGCTCCTTGGTCAGGTAGTAGCCGACGTTCCCTCCGCCGATGACGACCACGTACACGTCAGCCGCCCTCTTCGTGGCTTGGGGTTTCGGCGGCCTCGGCCTCGGGCGCCGCCTCGGCGGCGGCCGCTGCC
>CAZDAV010000227.1:0-1939 GCA_964503725.1 uncultured Steroidobacteraceae bacterium | reverse complement strand
GACACGCTGAGCGTGGCGTGTAATACATTTTGGAGGGCATGTGAAGCAGACCGAGATGACGAGGGCTTCCGTGCCCCTCCCGATGAGTACTGCCACTCACCTGCCCGCGGTCACCCGATTCCGGGACCCCGAGCTCCCCTACGAAGACATGATCCTGTGCGAGCGCGACTGTATGCGATGCAGCTACGCGGCGACGCTCGACTGCGACGGCAACTGTGGAGTCTGCCCGCGCAACTCGTATTGCCCGTGCGTCAACCCCGCCAAGGTGCGCGGCAAGATCAATCGCATGGCCGAGATGGAGCTGCCGATGGTGGCGAGCCTTGGACGCAATTAGGGACGAGGCGCAGCGGCTGGCGCGGCTGGTCGCCGACACCGCGGTGCGCCTTTGACCTCGCCAGCAAGGCGACCGAGCTCGAGGATCTGACCCAGCGTTCCGCCGACCCCAACCTGTGGGACGACCCGGCCGCCGCACAGTCGATCATGCGCCGCGCGGAGGAGCTGCGCGCCGAGATCGAGTCCTGGCGATCGCTCGAGCAGCGCGCGACGGGTTTGGCCGAGATGGCGGAGATGGCCGCCGCCGACCCCGCGGCGGCGGCCTCACTCGAGGCCGACCTCAAACGAGACCTCGACACGCTGCAGTCCGAGTGGCGACACGTGGAGCAGCAGCTGCTGCTCTCCGAGCCGTTCGACGAGCGCGGGGCGATCGTGTCGATCCACGCCGGAGCCGGCGGCACCGAGAGCCAGGACTGGGCGGAGATGCTGCTGCGCATGTACCTGCGCTGGGCTGAACGACACCGCTATCGCACCGAGATCCTCGAGGCGACCGAGGGCGAGGAGGCGGGGCTCAAGAGCGTGAGCTTCGCCATCGACGGCCGCTGGGCGTACGGGCTGCTTCGGAGCGAGCGGGGCGTGCATCGGCTCGTGCGCATCAGCCCTTACGACTCACAGAAGCGGCGGCACACGAGCTTCGCGCTCGTCGAGGTCATGCCGGAGGTTCCCGAGGACGCGGCGATCGAGATCGACGAGAAGGACCTGCGGGTGGACACGTACCGAGCCTCGGGCGCGGGCGGCCAGCACGTCAACAAGACCGATTCGGCCGTGCGCCTGACCCACCTGCCGACCGGCGTCGTGGTCGCCGTCCAGAGCGAGCGCAGCCAGCACCAGAATCGGGACCGCGCCATGGCGGTGTTGCGTGCGAGGCTCATCGAGCGCCAGGTGGAGGAGCGGGAGGCCGAGATGGCACGCCTGCGCGGCGAGCACGTGGAGGCGGGATGGGGCAATCAGATCCGCAGCTACGTCCTCCAGCCGTACACGATGGTGAAGGACCTGCGCACGGGGGTCGAGACCTCGAATCCCACGGCGGTGCTCGACGGCGATCTCGACGCGTTCATGGATGGCTACCTGCGGTCGCGCGTGGGAACCGGCGGGGACGGGCCGCTTCCGTCCGCATGACCTCATTGCTGCGCCGACGACCCAGACCCGAGTCCCCCGACGCGCCGGTGATCGGCCTCTCCGGCGTGTGGATGACGTATCCGAACGGCAAGGTTGCCCTCGCCGACATCACCGTCGACATCCCGCCCGGCGACTTCGTCTTCCTGGTCGGGCCTTCGGGCGCCGGCAAGAGCACGTTCATCCGGCTGCTCATCCGCGAGCAACTGCCCACGAGCGGCCGGGTGCGCGTCGCCGGGCGTGACCTCCTGCGCATGCGGCGGGGCCAGGTGGCAGGCCTGCGGCGGCGGATCGGGATCGTCTTCCAGGACTTCCGGCTGTTGCCGAGCAAGACGGTCTGGGAGAACGTGGCGTTCGCTCTCGAGGTCACCGGCACGCCGAGACACGTCGTGCGCGAGCGCGTCCCGCAGCTGCTGAACCTCGTGGGGCTCCACGAGCACGCTCACCACCTGCCGACGCAGCTCTCCGGCGGCGAGCAGCAGCGGACGGC
>CAZDAV010000226.1:0-2002 GCA_964503725.1 uncultured Steroidobacteraceae bacterium | reverse complement strand
CGCGACCGGCTCGTCCGCGCCGCTGGTCCGCGGCGCCCTGGGCGGCGCCGCCGCCTACCTGATCGTCGCGCTGCCGCTGCGCATGGATCCGATCTCGTACCTCGGGCGCGTGATCGAGTCCGGGAGCTTCAAGGACATGATCTCGGCCAATGCTGCCAACATCTGGGCCCTGACGGTCGGCTACCGGGTGCCCGATGGCGGGTTCCTGTACGTCGGAGCGGTGCTGCTGCTGCTGGGACTGGCCGCCTCTCTGTTGCCGCTGAGGAGGCGCCGGGACCTGCCCACCATCCTGGCGGTAGGACTGTTCGTGGCATTCGCCTTCTTTTTCCTGCCGACCCGCGTCCACGAGCGCTACCTGTTCCCGGCGTTCGCAGTCCTGGCGCCCCTGGCAGCCGCCAACTGGTGGCTCGTCGTGCCCTACCTGGTTCTCACCACTGGCTTCGCAGCGTCGATGACATTCGCCCTGCTCGACACCACGCCGTTCTGGCCCGGCCCCTCGCTCGCTGCCGTCCTCACCGCACCGCTGGCCCGCATCTGGATCTCGCTGACACTGTGCCTGACCGCGGTCGCGATCGTCGTCCTGCTCGTCCTGCGGCCACGACCGGGACCGGGGGCTAGCGCGCCTCGCGAGTGACGCTGGTCACATCCCGCAGTCGCTCGATGCGGGTCAGCACCTTGGAGAGCTGCTGAAGGCTGGTCACCTTCAGCGTGGCGCTGATCGTGGCCGTGCCGTCGGGATGGGTCCCAATCGACGCCGCCACGATGTTCACCTTGTCCTCGGCCACCACGGTGGTGATCTCATTGAGCAGCCCCGGTCGATCGACCGCCAAGATGCGGACCGAGATCGGATAGGTCTGCAGGTCGACCGACTCCCACTCGACGTGGATCAGCCGCTCGATGTCCTTCTCAGAGAGCACCGACGGGCAGTTGGCACGGTGCACCGTCACGCCCCTCCCCCGCGTGACGTAGCCGGTGATCGGGTCGCCGGGGATCGGCGAGCAGCACTTGGCGAAGCGCACCAGCAGGTCGCCCACGCCCTTGACCCGGATCCCGGTCGCGGACGGGACGGCGGATGGCGGCGCCACCTCCGGCAGCGCGATCGCCGCGTCGTCGTGGATCTCGAGCTTGCCGACCACACTGGCCGGGCTGACCGCCCCGTAGCCGATCGCCGCGTAGAAGTCGTCCAGCTCGCGATAGTGGGCGTGCGACGCGAGCTCGAGCAGCTTGTCGGCGTCGATGCTGACCAGCGTCTCGTGCGCCAGGCGCCGCAGCTCCCGATCGAGCAGCTCCTTGCCCTGGGCGATGTTCTCGTCGCGCTGCTGGCGCTTGAACCAGGCGCGGATCTTCTCGCGGGCCTGGTTGGTGCGCACGATGTTGAGCCAGTCGCGCGACGGCCCGTGGGCGGCCTTGGTGGTGATGATCTCGACGATGTCGCCGTTGCGCAGCCGGTAGTCGAGCCGGACCAATCGGTTGTTGACCTTGGAGCCGATCGTCCGATGGCCGACATCGGTATGGATCCGGTAGGCGAAGTCGAGGGGGGTGGCGCCGTTAGGCAGGTCCTTGACGTCGCCCTTGGGGGTGAATACGAAGACCTGGTCCTGGAAGAGGTCGAGCTTGACCCCCTCCACGAACTCGGTGGCGTCGACCACCTCGCGCTGCCACTCGATCAGCTGACGGACCCAGGCCAGCTTCTCGTCGTAGCGGCGGTCGCCGCGCGAGCCCTCCTTGTAGCGCCAGTGGGCGGCAATGCCGGCCTCCGCCACCTCGTGCATGGCACGGGTCCGGATCTGGACCTCGAGCGGCTTGGCATCGGGCCCGATGACGGCGGTGTGCAGCGACTGGTACAGGTTGGCCTTGGGCATGGCGATGTAGTCGTCGAACTGTCCGGGGATCGGTCGCCATAGCGAGTGCACCACGCCGAGCGCGGCGTAGGTGTCCTTCACCTCGTCGACGATCAGCCGGATGGCGTGCAGGTCGTAGATCTCGCTGAACTCGGCGCCCT
>CAZDAV010000225.1:0-2010 GCA_964503725.1 uncultured Steroidobacteraceae bacterium | reverse complement strand
TATCCTTCTTTTCTGATCGCTCGACTCGGCCCGCGGCCGGGCCTCATCTCGCACAGCCGCTGCCACGCAAAAAACACGGGGAGACCACATGAGTCAGGTTGCGACCGCGCACCACGCGGCGGTGGAGCCGGCGGAGTCGCCGCTCACGCCGGAGAGCTGGGGCAAGCTCGGGATGTGGCTGTTCCTGGTGGGTGACGCCGTCGGCTTCGGCACGCTGCTCGCCGGCTACGGCGTGATGCGCGCCACCAGCGCGGACTGGCCCGACCCCATCAAGGTCCTTGGCATCAACCTCACGGCGGCCATGACGTTCCTGCTCATCTGCTCGAGCGTCACCATGGTGAAGGCGCTGGAGTGGCTGGGGAAGGGCGACCGCGCGAAGGCGAAGCTGTTCCTCGCCCTCACCGCCCTCGGCGGTTTCATCTTCGTGAGCCTGCAGGCGTACGAGTGGACGCACCTCATCCAGCGCGGCCTGCTCATCAACGGCAACCCGTGGGGCGCCACCCTGTTCGGGACCTCGTTCTACGTCATCACCGGCTTTCACGGGCTGCACGTCTCCGGCGGTGTCATCTACCTGCTCACGATGATCGGCGTGGTGTCCCGCCGGCCGCAGCCGGCGGCGAGCTACAACGCGGTCGAGATCCTCGGGCTGTACTGGCACTTCGTCGACCTCGTCTGGATCATGGTGTTCACCTTCATGTACCTGCTCTAGGGGAGGCGGAACTCGATGGCCGAGCACAAGCACCCTAACTACATGGCGATCTTCTGGTGGCTGGCCATTCTCACCGTGGTGGAGATCGGCGTGGTCTTCCTGCCTTTCCCGCGATTCATCAACGGCGTGCTGCTGTGCGCGCTCGCCCTCGCGAAGGCCACCATGGTCGCCATGTATTTCATGCACCTGAAGTTCGAGGCGAAGACGCTGGGCTGGATCGCGGTGACGCCGCTCGCCATCGCGACCCTGCTGCTGTTCGTCATCATGCCGGACGGGTTCGCCGTCGCCAAGAAGACGGACGAGTCGAAGCGGCCGGCCATGTCGGAGACGGAGAAGGCGAAGCACTGAGCTCCCCCGGACGTCGAGAAGGGCAGGCATGGGATGGCGGACGGCGGCACCGTGGACCGTCTGCAGCGGGCGCTCGCGAGAGCGGTCGTGCTCCGCTGTCCGCGGTGCGGCAAGGCGCCGCTCTTTCGGTCGTGGTTCGCGATGAACACCGTGTGCGCCGTGTGCGATCTGAAGTTCGAGCGGGCGCAGGGGTACTGGGTGGGCGCCATCTACGTCAATTACGCGGTGACGACGGTGATCGCGGTCACCGGATACTTCGCAGCCTGGCACTGGCTGGATGCGCCGCTGGCGTGGCAGCTCGCGGGGTGGGGCGTGTTCACGGTGGTGTTCCCGTTGTGGTTCTTCCGGTACAGCCGCAGCGTGTGGCTGGCCGTGGAGTACGGCCTCAATCCTGAACCGTAGCGAGGTGACGCAGGTGACGTTGCGCAGGCTGGCGGCGGCGGTGGTGCTCACGGCGGCGATCTCGGGACCCGCTTTCGCGTACGAAGAGGTACCGGTCAAGGACGGCGGCACGCTGACGGGCATGCTGAAGTTCGCGGGCGTTCCCCCCAAGCCGGAGCCGCTCACGGTGAACAAGAACCGCGACGTGTGCGGCGAGCGCAAGCCGTCGGAGGCGCTCGTGGTGGGGGCCGAGGGCGGCGTGCAGGGCGGCGTGATCCTGCTCGAGGGCATCACCAGGGGCAAGAAGCCCTCCCGCGACGTCGTGCTCGACAACGCCAAGTGCCTGTTCGTCTCCCACGTGACGGCGGTGACCCCGGGGGAGCGGGTGCGGGTGAAGAACTCCGACCCCATCCTGCACTCCACGCACTTCTTCGCGAAGCCGGGCGGGTTCAACCTGGCGCTCCCCAACAAGGAGCAGATGATCGACATCACCAGGCGCATCACGAAGCCGGGCGTCATGCGCGTGCTCTGCGACGCGCACCCGCACATGTTCGCGTGGATGGTCGTGCACG
>CAZDAV010000224.1:0-2019 GCA_964503725.1 uncultured Steroidobacteraceae bacterium | reverse complement strand
GAGCCGATTTCGGCTGGCCCCACGGGTTGCCGGCGCTCTCCATGTTGCGGAACGCGGCGTTGAGCTCCTTCGGAAAGCGGCTCTCCTCCAGCACCGCGTTGCGACGGATCTCGACGATCGTGTCGACGTGCTCGATGAGCACCGGGCAGCCTTCGACGCACCACCCGCACGTGGTGCACTGCCAGACGGCCTCCTCCGGGATGGCGTTGTCCATCAACGGCAGGCTGAGGGCCTCGGTCGCGCGCGCCTGCGCCAGCCCCAGCGCATCCTCCGACGCGGCGGCGCCACCGCTCGCCCCGCCCTTCCACGCGCGCTGGGCGCCCGCGGCGGCCGCCAGGGCCGTCTCAGCCGCCACGATCTGGTCGCGCAGCTCCTCCATGAGGTGCTTCGGCGACAGCGTCTTGCCGGTCATGCTGGCGGGGCAGAACTCCATGCAGCGCCCACACTCGGTGCACGCCAGCCCGTCGGCGAGGTGCCGCCAGGTCAGGTCCTTCAGTCCCCTCGCGCCGAAGACGGGCAGCTCCTCGCCCGGCGCCGGCTCGGCCTCGAGGTCCATCTTGCGCAGCGCGCCGCGCGGCTCGAGGTTGCGGAAGTAGACGTTCGGCTCGCTGCTGATGATGTGGAGGTGCTTGCTGTAGGGCAGGTACGCGCCGAAGCCGAGGACGAGGAGGATGTGCGACCAGGCGAGGATGCCGAAGCCGATGCTCGCCGCCTGCGGACCGATTCCCTCCAGCGGGACGCTGAGCGGCCCGGCCAGCAGGGCCCACGACCGCGAGCCGTCCTCCGGCTCCACGACATAGGCGAGCGCGTCGCCGACCCACTCGGTGAGCACGATCCCGAAGATGAGCGCCAGGATCACGAAGGCGTCCCGAGTCAGCGCGAGACGGGTTGGTCGGACGACCGTGCGCCGCACGGCGTAGTAGACGACCGATGCGAGCACCAGTCCGACGAAGAGGTTGGCGAAGGCGATCGTGAGGTTCCACAGCACTCCACCCAGCGGCCAGCCGACGATCGCCTCGACGAGGCCGTTCGTCAGGTAGTTGCCGGTCGTCGCCAGCAGGACGATGAAGCCCCAGAAGATGAATGCGTGCGCCAGCCCGGGGCCGATGTCCTGGAGCAGCCGCCTCTGGCCGAAGACGAAGACCCCGAGCGACGCGATGCGCTCGGGGACGCGGTCGAATCGGTCCAGCGGCCGCCCGGAGCGGAGGACTGCGATGTGCCACCGCGCCCGCCGCCAGAAGAGGTACGCGGTCGCCGCGATCGGCACGACGATCAGGGGGTAGTACGGGACGGAGGCTTCCATGGCTCGCGCGCATGGTAGCGACCGCCGCTCACTCCGCCGCACGCCTCCGCGTGCGTCAGCCGGATCTGGTTTGATGGGGCGTGGTGCGCGCGCAACGCGACCGTTGGCTGATGGCCGGGGCAATCTGGGGACCCGGAGTCTTCATCTCGGCGTGGGTGCTTGCCGGCCTGCTCGCTCCTGGCTACTCGTCGGTCGAGGACCACATCAGCCGCCTGGCGGCGGTCGATGCTCCCACGCGAGTGCTGATGTCACTCGGGTTCGCCGCCTTTGCGATCGGCGCCGGAAGCGCGGCCTGGCCGCTCCGTCGGCTCGTCGGCTGGCCAGCTGCCCTTGCGCTCGGCGTCAACGCGGCACTCACGCTCGGCGTGATGCTCACCCCCGTCGGCGGTTCGCCGGACGTCGATGTCCTGCACGGCGGCTTTGCGGGTCTCGCGTACGTGTCCCTCGCAGCGGTCGGACCGCTGGCTTCACTGACGTTCCGGCGGCGAGGTCTCGCGTTGCCGATCGCCTCGCTGGCGGTGGGCCTGATCACGCTGGCCTGTCTGTGGGCCTCGCTCGGAGACACGGCGCCAGGGCTGTTTCAGCGGCTGGGTCTCACCGCCACTGACGTGTGGCTGATGACGATCGGCTTCGCGGCGCTCTTCGGACGCCGCCGAGCCGACAGCTGCCGGTCAGTGATCCTTTCCGACGAGCTGATCGAGCGCATGGCGCAGGAC
>CAZDAV010000223.1:0-2035 GCA_964503725.1 uncultured Steroidobacteraceae bacterium | reverse complement strand
GCCGGCTGCGCATCGATGGACGTGGCACCCATCCTGCGCAAGAAGCGGCAGCGGGCCGACAGCTACCGCATCTCCGTCACCGCCGAGAAGGCAGACGCCCACCCGCAGGTCTACACCGCGATCGTGGTCGAGCATCTCGTGTCGGGCGACGTGGAGCCCGAGGCGCTGCGACGGGCGATCGAGCTTTCGGCCACGGCCTACTGCCCGGTGAGCGCGATGCTGTCGCGCGCGGTTCGGATCGAGCATCGCTACCGCCTGTCGCGGCCGGGGCATCCCGACGCCAGTGCGCTCGTGGCGATCACGGGTCCAGATGGCGCCCACGTCCAGTAAGGGCATCATCCGGGGAGTGTGCCGCTACGCCCCGGCATCGGCCTATGGCGTGATGGTCCTGCCGGGGACGCGTCCTTTCGTCGAGATCGGGACCGTTGCCGGCGGGGTGTAGGATGGCGCTCCCCAAACGCGGATCGGAGCAAGCAGGACAGGGTTAGCGATGGCGCGTTCGATGTGGCGGGGGGCGATCCAGTTCGGTCTGGTCACCATCCCGGTCAAGCTCTACCTGGCGACCGAGTCCGGCGGCATCGGCTTCAACATGCTCCACGAAAGCTGCGGGAACCGGATCCAGATGAAGATCTACTGCCCGCATCACGACGAGGTCGTGCCGCGCTCGGAGACGGTGCGCGGCTACGAGTGGAGCAAGGGTCGGTACGTGGTCCTCGATGACAGCGACTTCGATGCGGTTCCGCTCAAAACGGTGCGGGCAATCGAGATCGAGATGGTCGTCGACGCGAGGCGCGAGGGGCAGGGCGTCGAGTTCGTGAAGCAGGCCTACTACCTCGAGCCGGACCCGATCGGGGCCAAGGCATTCGAGCTGCTGCGCCAGGTGCTGGCCGAGCAGGGCAAGACCGCCATCTGCAAGATCGTGCTCAAGGACCGCGAGCAGCTCGCCGCCCTGAACCCGTTCGCCAAGACGATGCTGTTGACCACCCTGCACTGGCCCGATGAGGTCCGCTCGCTCGAGGAGCTGAGCATCCCGGACGAGCCGATCGAGGTGAAGCCGGCCGAGCGGAAGATGGCCGAGCAGCTGATCGCGTCGATGACCGGCGAGTTCTCGGCCGACGACTTCCACGACGAGTATCGCAAGGCGCTGATGGGTGTCATCGAGTCGAAGGTCGCCGGCGAGGAGCCGGTGGCCGCAGAGCGGGTCGAGCCGACCAAGATCGGCGACCTGATGGCCGCGCTCGAGGCGAGCGTCGCCGCAGCACGCGAAGCGCGCCGTGACGGGGCAGGATCCGAGTCGAAGCCGGCCGCTGCCAGACCTGTCGCAGCCAAGCCAACGAAGGCCAGGGCCCACAAGGAGGCAAAGGAGGCCCCGCCGGCCCGACGCCGCAAGAGCGCCTAGCGAACTGCGTGCCGGCCGAGCAGCTCCCTCTCCCCGTCCAGCCAGGCAGCGACCCGGCCCGGCGGCGCCTCCTCCCGGCTCGCATCTCGCCGATGCAGCCGACCGCGGTGGATGCCCCGTTCGACGATCCCGGCTACCTCTTCGAGCCGTGGTGGCCGGGCGCGCGGGCCATCGCCTTCTGTGAGCGGGACACGCTGCGCCTGCAGGTCGCCGGACTGGCTGATGCGCTGGCCGCCTTCCCTGAGCTGGGATCGATGCCCGACCAGCTGGCCGAGGACGGCGTCGCGCTGGACGGCACGCTCCTCGTCCTCGACGACGCCGGCCGCCCCGACGGCGACCTGCTCCGTGAGCGCCTCGCCGGGAAGCGCCGCGCGGGTCGCCCCGCCTACGTTGCCAGCGACCTGCTGTGGAGCGGCGGCCAGCCCGTTGTCGGGCGCTCGTTCGGCGTGCGACGCCGCTGGCTCGAGGCGATCCTGACCGCCGGCGACCGCATCACCGTGGGGCGTGGCTACGTCGGCGACGGGACGCTGGTGGCCGAGGCGCTGGCCGCCCTGGGCATCGACGGGCTGTCGGCTCGCCAGCTGTCGGCGCGCCATCGGGCCGGGCCGGCCGGGGAGGCGTGGCTTCGCGCCCCGC
>CAZDAV010000222.1:0-2037 GCA_964503725.1 uncultured Steroidobacteraceae bacterium | reverse complement strand
GAAGAGCGCACTCGCGCCGAAGAGCACCGTGCGGGCGAGCACGCGGCCCGGCTTCCAGGCAGCAGCAAGGAACATCCGTTGACTCCCCTCGTGGACTGTGCGGCCGCGCACGTGGCTGGGCGGCTATGTCCACCCTGATGGGCTGGCGAGGGGAGGTCTGTAGGTGATCGGTCCGGGGAAAAGCGGGACTCTCAGGCCGCCGGTACGGCGTCGTGCCCGGACCATTGGTGGCGATCCGAGGCAGATCGGTGCGCCCAGACACCGGTACCCGTGCTACCCGCCCGTCGGTGGCTTCCGGATAGGTCGATCGGCGGCGCCCGCCTGCGCATCGGCCTGCTCGGCTGCCGCTGCCTCCGTTTCCTCGAGGCGGTCCGCGGCGATGGCCACCAACTCCTCGGGAGGCGCCTCGGGCGCCTCGCGGCGCGCTTCCTCAAGCGCCTCCTCCATTTCGACGTGCGGCGTCTCCTCGATCGTGCGGAGGTTCACGACATAGTTGAAGAACACGTTGGCGACCGCGAGCACGGGGATGCCGAAGAGCGCGCCCCACAGGCCGGCAACCTGGGCACCGACAACGAGGCCGACGAGCACGAGCAGCGGATGCATGCCGAGCGCCTCGCGCATGAGCCGTGGCTGCGTGTAGTTCACGAGGATGGTCTGGACGACCAGCAGGAGCGGCGCAACGACGAGCAGCCGTTGCGGCTGCCAGATCGCGGTCGCCACGATGGGCGGGATGAGCGCGAGCGGCGGGCCGAAGAATGGGATGAGCATGGCGAGCGCGGACGCTGCGCCGATGAGAAAGCCGTACGGGAGGCCGACGAGAAGGATGACGGCCACCGTCAGCAGCGTCTGGATGCCGGCGAGGATGACCTGGGCGCGGAGGAAGCCTCCGAAGGCGCGGGAGGTCGTTCGCTCGACGATGTCGACCTCGTCCGCGTAGCGGCTCGGGATCACCCGCTTGAGCCTCGCGATGATCGCGGTGGAGTCGGCCAGCATGTAGAGGCTGAGGATGATGACGAGCACGAGCGACCCGAAGATCGCTACCGTCACCTGCGGGACATCGCCCAGGGCCGACGTGGCGAGCCGGGTGGCAGCTGCCTCCGCGTCCTGGTACAGGTCCACGAAGCTCAGCTCGAAATTGCCGAAGGAGACCGCGCTCTCCCACCCCAGCAGGGTCTCCTCGATCCGTTCCCGCGTCTCCGGGAAGTTCTCCGTCAGATCAGCGATGGATCCAGTGATGGAGGAGAACGCGTAGAAGAGTACGAAGGCGCTGCCGAACAGCGTTGCGGCATACACCCAGCCGATGGCCAGGCCGCGGGGAAGGTGCCACCGGCCGTGAAGCCATGCCACCACGGGGGACAGCACGAAGGCCAGCAGCCAGGCCATGAAGAGGATGAGCAGGATCTGCGCGAACCCGCTGAGGATGTCGACGAAGGTCCGGATGAGCAGCAGGCCCACGTACACGGTGGCCAGCACGAGCAGCGCGTAGCGCCACCATCGCTCGCGACGGCCACGCGCGACGTCGGGATCTGGACTGTTCGTCCCCTGCGCTCCCTGCACATCGCGCATCATTGCAGGGCCTGCGCCAGCCGATCGCTCCGACGCGCGAGCGGCAGCGCGCTTGCTTCGCGGGGCCGCACATGGACGAAACGGACGACACCAGCGCAGTCACCGAGCCGCTGGGATGGACGCGTTCATCAATGACGTGCTCCCGAGGAGGCCACGCATCCGCTGCGAGACGCCCCGGCGCGACCCAGCCGCTGACGGGACGGCCAGGGGTACTGGTGGTTTTCCGTGCCCACGGCACGCGGTATGCCGCCTTCCGGCCAGCGCTGCGTGGCGTTCGCCGGCCTAGGAGCCGATCGGCGCAGCGCGGTCGCTCGCCACAGAATTGGTAACTGTCGCAGTTACAAATCGCCCAAGGTCGTTCCGGACGTTCCTGCGGGCGCAAGCCAATGGGGGCGTAGAGGACCCATTGCTCTCGGGTGGTGGGGTGGCCTACGGGTCTCGAACCCGTAACCTTCGGAGCCACAATCCGAT
>CAZDAV010000221.1:0-2063 GCA_964503725.1 uncultured Steroidobacteraceae bacterium | reverse complement strand
CATTCGAGCGTCTCGGGGCCGCCCTCGACCTGGAGCAGGTCGCCCGGCTGCGCGCGGCCGCGGCGGACGATCAACAGCGCCCGCTACCCGCAGGCCGGGCCGCTCGTACCTTCATGTTCACGGACATCGTGCGCTCCACGCACCTCATCGAGGCGGTCGGCGACGACGCATGGGGCGGCCTGCTGGCATGGCACGACGAGAAGATCCGCACGCTCCTCCGCGATCACGACGGCCAGGAGGTCCACCACGCCGGCGACGGATTCTTCGTCGCCTTCCCGAGCGCGGAGGCCGCCGTCGATTGCGCGTTGGCCATCAGGCGAACGCTTGCCGAACAGCGGCGTCAGCACGGCTTCGCGCCGTCCGTGCGCATCGGCTTGCATAGCAGCGAAGCGCTAAAGACTTCGACCGGCTACGAGGGACTCGGCGTCCACATCGCAGCTCGGATCGGCGCGTTGGCCGGTCCGGACGAGATCCTGGCCAGCCGGGCGACGGTGGAGGCCGTGGGCCGGTCGACGCAGCATGGTCCGCTGCGAACGGAGCGCCTGCGCGGGATCGCTGAACCAATCGAGGTGGCGGCACTGGCGTGAGAGGCCCGAGATCAGTGCGCGGCGTCGGGCTCCAGGTGCCGCACACGGCGAGCGAGGGACTCCAGGATTTGGGTACGGACCGTCGGCATCTCATCCATCAGCGTGTGGAAGTCTCGATGCCCCACCACGAGCAGTTCGGACGATTCAGTGAGCGTGACGGTCGCTGTCCTTGGCCCGTCATCGACGAGCGCGATCTCGCCGAGGATGTCACCGTTCCCCCGTTCGGCGATCACGCGCCCGTCGCGCTTGACCTCGGCTCGGCCACGCACGATGACGAACATCTCATGGCCGGCCTCACCCTGGCGCATCAGAACGCGTCCCTCTGGCAGTTCAACCCGATCAGTGAGCATCCCCAGCCGCTCGAGCTCGCGGCCCCCGAAGCCGGCGAAGAGTGGGATCGACTTCAGCAGCTCGAGCTTCTCGTCCTTCGGCGACATGCGACTCCTCGTGGCGGATCGTGCTGGCGAGGAAAGGATAGCGCCGCACCGCGAGGGACGGAAGGGTCTCCGCAGCAACGCCGGCGTGCGCAGCACATGGCAGGCGTCGCCCTGATCGCCCATCGGTAAATGGATGGTAAGCGCCCGATGATCGGGCGGTAAGCGGCCGGCGGCATGCTACGCCGATGGGAAAGGCGACCGTCCATGACCTCCCCCATGCCGCCCCCGTTGGGGCGCCGCCAGGGGGTGTCACCGATCTGCTAGGCCGACTGGACGAGGAGCAGCGCGCGGCCGCTCTCCTGCCCGATGGACCGGCACAGGTGATCGCGCCGGCGGGAAGTGGCAAGACCACGACCCTCATCGCACGCTTGGGCGTCCTGCTGGAGCGCGGCGTCGCCGCCGAGCGAATTGCGGTCGTCACCTTCAATCGCGAGGCTGCCGGCGAGCTGAGTACCCGAATCGCGTCGCGGCTGGGACCGATCCTGCCCGGCGCCGAGGGGATCGAGGTGCGGACGCTGCACGCGCTGGCTCGCCAGGTGCTCCTGGACGCAGGCGATCCGGTACACATGCTCGCGGATCGCCTTCCCCTGCTGCGCGCGGCCCGGCGCCGGGTGCTCGCCGGCCGCCCTCCAGGGGAGCCGCCCATTCCGGACGCCGCAACGCTGGACACCCATCTCTCCGCGTGGAAGATCGAGGGGCGGCCACCGCCAGATGAGGCTCGCGCCGCGCTCGAGGCGTTCGGCACGCTGCTGGACGCGCGCGGCGCGCTCGACTTCGATGACCTCGTGGTCCGAGCGGTAAACCTCCTGGAGCAGGATGCGGTGCTGCGCGGCCGCTGGCAGGCGCGCTTCTCTCACCTGTGCGTCGACGAATTCCAGGACGTCGACGCGGCCCAGCTGCGGCTGGTGCGCATCCTGGCCGAGCCGGAGCAGAACCTGTTCGTGGTCGGCGACGACGACCAGACCATCTATGCCTGGCGCCTCGCCGACGTGCGGCGAATCCTGGGCTTCGCGGGGCTCTACCCGGCGGCGCGGCGTGT
>CAZDAV010000220.1:0-2072 GCA_964503725.1 uncultured Steroidobacteraceae bacterium | reverse complement strand
GCAGGCATGCGCGCGGTCATCGAGGTACTCGAATGATGACGCAGCGGGTGGCGACTCCAGAGAAGGCAACACCGGACGTTGTCACCACCCGGGGAGTGGTTGGTGCCGGGAGCGTCAACGTCGCCGTGCGCGCGGCCCGCAGCCTGGCGACGGTGGCGAGCGGCGCGGTGGCCACCATCTCAGGGATCGCGCCCCACGTGCTCCACCACGTGGGGCCGTTGGCAGGCACCGCGCTGCTGGCAGGGGCCGGCGGAACGGTGCTCTTCGGCGTCGCCGGCTTTGTGCTCTCGATCCCGATGCTGTTACGGCTGAGGCGCCGCTTCGGTACCTGGGCCGCGCCGGCGCTGGCGAGTGTCATCTTCACCGGGGTCTACCTGGTTAGCGCCCTCGTGGTGGGCCCGGCCCTGACCGCTGAGCGGCCCTCGGTTGAGGTGCCTGCCTCGGCCCCATCGCCATCCGGTCACGGCGATCATCACTGAACGATCCGCAACCTGGAGGACCGCCGAATCGATGAGTGTCAGCGGCAGCCGTGGCAGCAGCCGATTCACGCCGGGTCAGCGCCTCATGATCTTCGGATGGTCTACAGCAGCTCGATGATGAGCGCCGCCCAGCTCTCCTGCGGCGGCTCGATGCGATCTTCCGCAGCGGTGACGGCTGGCTCGCTGGAGCAGCTGCGTTCCAAATCGCGGTCCGCCTCTGCCGTCTCGAGATAGCGACAGCTGAGGCAGTGTGCCCAAAGCGAGAACAATCCGTCAGGACATAGCACAACGCCTTCCACGACGGAACGAATGCCCCCTCGACAGGCGATCTATGCCGGGGCATCGTGACTGAGGAAGTCCCTGCATGAGCGGGGAGAGTAGGGGGGTCACGGAGGTCCTCCTGCCGTTCCTGACCTTGGCATCAGGCTGCGTGTGCGCCGGGACCGCATCCACGGCCAAAGGTCACGAAGGCACCGGCCCCAGGTCATGAAAGCCATCGGTCGCCGGTGGTAGGCGGCCGGCAACCAGAAGAAACCGGTCGGCCCGTCAAGCTATACCAACTCGACCTGGCACGAGTCGACGCGACTGCCCAGGGCCAACTGGGCCATCTGGCCTCTGACTTAGTGCCATCCGGACCAATCGGATTCAGGAGCCTGCTTCGTAGGCTGGTGCTGCGCACGATCGCAGGATGCGATCGGCAGCACCGAGAGAAGACATTGCCGTGCAGAAGGGCGAGCCGGTCGAGGAAGGAGCAGCGTGATGATGAACCTTGGTGGCAGCTGGCTCGGCTGGCTCGGGCCCCTGATCATGCTCGGCCTGCTGATCGGCGTGGTGCTGGTGGTGGCCTGGGCGGTGAACGCCGGCGGGCGGCGAAGCGAGGATGACGCGCTCGGCGCGCTGCGCACCCGCTTCGCCCGTGGCGAGATTGATGCCGGGACGTACGAGGAGATGCGACGCACGCTCGGAGCCGACAATGGTCCGCGGGCGGGGACGAACCTCGGCCTCATCGGGCTCGTCCTGATCGTGGCGGTCATCGTCCTGGGCGTGGTGCTCGGCTCGTCGATGCCGGGCGGTTGGGGGATGCCGGGCCTCGGCGGGATGATGGGCGGCGGCGGGATGATGGGGATGGGAGCGGGGCCGACGGCCCCGGCCAGTACCTCGGTCCGCATGGCCGGCTCGCGGTTCGAGCCATCGACGCTCACGATCGCGCCCGGCGAGACGGTGCGGTGGTTCAACGACGACGCCCTGCCGCACACCGTCTCGGCCAACGACAGCGGGTGGGACTCGGGAAACCTGGCGCCCGGGCAGGGCTTCGAGCGTCGCTTCGACGATCCCGGTTCGTACCCATACCTGTGCCGCTACCACCCCGGCATGGCCGCTACGATCGAGGTCGAGAGCTAGGAGGAACCGATGCAGACCCAGCAACCCAGTCAGGTGGTCATCACTGCGGCGGCCCGCTCCAACGATGCATTCCGGCGCGAGGTCATGACCGGTGATCACCAACAGGTGGTGCTCATGACGATTCCGCCGGGAGGCGAGATCGGCGACGAGGTCCATCCGGACCGATCAGGCACTTTTGTTCGTCGACGGCGA
>CAZDAV010000219.1:0-2147 GCA_964503725.1 uncultured Steroidobacteraceae bacterium | reverse complement strand
CGCGCCTCAGAATCGAAACGGGAAGGGCCAGCGGGGAGACTCCATGATCACCGAGATGATCTCGAATCTCCCCAGGCGCCAGAAGACACCTTCGAGCACCTGGATCGCGAACGCGAACGCGGCGGCCGCAAAACCCCACCGTTCGCCGCGGTCACCGAGGACGGTGGCGGCCACGCCGCACAGGAGGCTGATCGCCGGCACCGAGAAGTACTCGAAGCGCAGGGGGAATGGGCTCAGGATGGCCACGAGCGCAAAGGCGCCGGCCACCATGAGCCAGGCATGCACCAATGGACGCAGCGTGGGAAACGTGCGCAGGTGCCTGAAGCCCAGCGTCGCCACCACCAGGGGCAACGCGCCAAACTTCAAGAGCAGATCCTGCAGAATCTTTCCGATGCGATACGCGTGGGGCTGGAAGAAGCGCGCCTCGACCGATGGACGGTTCAGGTCACCGAACTCGAGGCCGGTCTCGCGGTAGTAGACGAGCCAGGCCGTGATGGAGGCGACGGCGAGAACAGCCAGACGGCCGGCCAGGATCCGCCGGTCCAGGGTTCCGGTTCGCGCGTCGAGAGCCCACCAGAGGAGGAGCAGCAAAGAGCCGAGCACGGCAGCGGGGGCGTGGCTCAAGAAGAGGAGGGAAACGGCGGCGGTGCGCGCCGCCCATCCGAACGAGGGGCGGCTGAAGAACAAGACCGCCAGCAGGGTCGCGAACTGTCCCAGGATGTTGGAGGCGACTCCCTTCCCGAGCACCAGCACGCCTTCCGGCATGCACGCGGCCATGAGAGCCGCGGCCCCTGCCCCTCGTGGAGAGAGCCCGAGAGCCTTCCCCAACAGGAAGACCAGAACGGGCGCCGCTCCTTCCAGAAGCGCCATGGTGAGCCGCACGAGGCGCACGTCTGCCTCGTACTCATGGGTTCGGAATGGCGCTATGGCCGCGTAGAAGGCCGGAGGATACGGAGCGCGCGAGATGCCCGGGGCCTGGCTCTCCACCAGGTGCCCGCCGTCCGCAAAGGCCATCAGGTTGTGGGTGTGCCATCCGGCGTCGATGCTGCCGAATTCCAGGTCGGCCACAGCCAGGAGGTGCACCGCGCAGATCATCACCACCGGCCAGGCGGCGAAGCGCGGCATGCCCGAGACGTAGGTGAGGAGATCTCCCAGCAGGGTGAGCGCCAGGGTGCCGGCGAGCACGGCGTTCACGAGGCCGAGGTAGTGGAGTGTGTACACACGGGACACCACGACGGCGAGAGCCGCCGCGCCGAGGACGAGGGCCGTGCACGAGAGCGCGATGCGGGCTGGGAACACTCGTGACGCCAACAGCGCGAGGAGCAGGCCGAAAGCCAGGTAGTGCCCCATGCGCACGAAGGGCAAACGCCGCGGCCCGGCCTGCTGGATCGCGACTGCGAGCACCCGGTACACCGTCTCCTCGCGGCGCCCCCCGTGCACCCGGATCTCGATCTCGCCGAGCGCAGATGCGGTGGCCAGGAACTCCACGGGCTCGATGGCGTCGCCGATCTCCCGGTCGGCCACCTCCGTCGCGTTGGCGAAGATACGCAAGCGCCGCGGCCCACCTTTCGCGGCCAAATACAGCCGCCCGCGCACGGCGCTGCCCGCCCACAGTCCCGGCACCCGCAGCACCGCGGCACCGTCGCCGCGCCGCGTGCCGTCGGCGAAAGTCTTTTCGTATCCGACGAGGAGGGGCGAGGCCGCCACCGAAGCCGCCCTCAACCACGCGCGGGGCTGCGCGAGATCAGCCACGCACAGGAGCGCCCAGGCCAGCAGCGCTCCAGCGGCAACATATTGGAAGGCCGCGGGCGGCCTCATCAATCGATGGCGTCCTCGGCCAGGGCCTGGCCGGTGCCGTCGATCACCCGCGCGCCGACGAAGGCCTTGACCCCGGAACCAGGCGCACCTCCTCATCGAGCAAGGGGGTGCTAGCGGCGCCCGTAGCGGCGGCTACCTCGGGCTCAGCACCACGGGGATCTCGACGATGTAGTCCACGGGGCTCTTGTTCCCGCTCGCCGCCTCCCGGATCGACTTTTCATCGGGGCCTTCGTAGATGCAGAAGGTCTTCGTCTTGTCCGCGCTGGCATAGGAATACACCCAGCGCACCGCGTGGCTGGAGTTGGTCTTGTTGATCTCCTTCTTGCCCG
>CAZDAV010000218.1:0-2151 GCA_964503725.1 uncultured Steroidobacteraceae bacterium | reverse complement strand
CGACCGGATCGTCGTGCGTGGTGCGCGTGAGCACAACCTCAAGAACCTCGACGTGGAGATGCCGCGCGACCGGCTGATCGTGATCACCGGGCTGTCGGGAAGCGGCAAGAGCAGCCTCGCCTTCGACACCATCTACGCGGAGGGACAGCGCCGCTACGTCGAGTCCCTGTCCGCCTACGCGCGCCAGTTCCTGGGCCAGATGGAGAAGCCGGACGTCGACCAGATCGACGGCCTCAGCCCGGCGATCAGCATCGATCAGAAGGGCGCCAGCCGGAACCCGCGCTCGACGGTGGGGACGGTCACCGAGGTGTACGACTACCTGCGCCTGCTGTTCGCGCGGATCGGGCGCATGCACTGCCCGGTCTGCGGTCGCGAGATTGCGCGCCAGACGGTGGAGCAGATCGTGGACCAGCTGTACGAGATGCCGGAGGGCACGCGCCTGATGCTGCTGGCGCCGCTGGTCCGGGATCGCAAGGGCGAGCACGAGAAGCTGCTGGCAGGCGCCAAGCAGGCGGGCTTCGTTCGGGTCAGGGTCGACGGCGAGCTGCACGACCTGGACGAGGAGATCCCGCTCGACAAGAAGTTCAAGCACTCGATCGACGTCGTGGTCGACCGCCTGACCGTGCGCCGCACCGATGACGACGGCTCGCCGCGGCCCGATGCCTCGCGCATGGCCGACTCGATCCAGACCGCGCTGCGGCTCGCCGACGGAACCCTCCTGGTCCACCTTCCGGACGAGGGACCGAAGGGCGCGGACCGGCTGTACAGCGAGCGGTATGCCTGCCCGGAGCACGGCGGCAGCTTCGAGGAGCCGGCGCCGCGCAACTTCAGCTTCAACTCGCCGCACGGCGCCTGCCCCGCCTGCACCGGGCTCGGCAACCGGTTGGAGATCGATCCGGGCCTGGTGCTGCCGAACCCGGCCCTCTCGCTGGCGCAGGGTGCGGTTGTGCCGTGGCGCAGGATGGTGGCCACGGCATCCTGGTTCTCCACGATCCTGGACGCCGTCGCCGAGCACTACCACTTCAGCAAGGATATGCCGATTGGCGAGCTCTCCGACGAGGCGCGCGAGATCCTGCTGAGGGGGAATCACGGCGAGCGGGTGACCGTCAAATATCGGTCCCGGCAGGGGAATGAGCACTCCTTCAACACGACCTTCGAGGGCGTGCTGCCCAACCTCGAGCGTCGCTATCGCGAGACCAGCTCGGAGACGATGAAGACCGAGATCGAGCGCTACATGACCAGCCGGCCCTGCCCAACCTGCGGCGGGATGCGGCTCAAGCCGGAGTCGATCTCAGTAACAGTCGGCGGGCGGAACATCATCGAGACGACCCGGTTGCCGGTGACCGATGCCCTGGCCTGGTACGCCGGCCTCGCCGATCTGCTGACCGAGCGCGAGAACCACATCGCGCGGCAGGTGCTCAAGGAGATCCGCGCGCGGCTCGGCTTCCTGGTCGACGTCGGGCTCGACTACCTGACCCTCGACCGGGCGAGCGGTAGCCTGTCGGGTGGCGAGGCGCAGCGCATTCGGCTGGCGACCCAGATCGGCTCGAGCCTGATGGGCGTCCTCTACATCCTGGACGAGCCGTCGATCGGCCTGCACCAGCGCGACAACGCGCGGCTGATCGCCACCCTGATGCGGCTGCGCGACCTGGGCAACACGCTGATCGTGGTCGAGCACGACGAGGAGACGATCCGTTCGGCCGACTGGGTGATCGACATCGGTCCGGGCGCGGGCGAGCACGGCGGCGAGCTGATCCACTCCGGGCCGCTCGACGACCTGCTGCGCAGCGAGCGCTCGATCACCGCGGCTTACCTGCGCGGCGATCGCACGGTGGCGGTGCCGGGGAAGCGCCGCCCTGGCAGCGGGAAGTGGCTGACCGTGCGCGGCGCGCGCGAGAACAACCTGCGCGGCGTGGACGTCGCCTTCCCGCTGGGCCGCTTCGTGGCGGTCACGGGAGTGAGCGGATCGGGCAAGTCGAGCCTGGTGACCCAGATCCTGTACCCCGCCCTGGCGGCCCGCATCTGGAACGCGCGCGAGCGCCCCGGCGCGCACGACTCGATCGAGGGGATCGACCAGGTCGACAAGGTGATCGAGATCGACCAGAGCCCGATCGGCCGCACCCCGCGCTCCAACCCGGCCACCTACACCGG
>CAZDAV010000217.1:0-2151 GCA_964503725.1 uncultured Steroidobacteraceae bacterium | reverse complement strand
GCCGTGGCCGGCGACGTCGTGCCGCTCGACGTGACGATCTGGAACCGCAAGCCGCTGCCGCTGCCCTGGATCGCCGCTGACGACCTGGTCACGGATGGGATCGGCATCCGCGAGCGGCCGGTCATGGAGCGCGACGACGAGCGGATCGGACGGCGGGTCCTGTCCAACGCCTGGGCGCTGGCGTGGTACGAGCGGGTCGTGCGTCACTTCCACCTCGAGGCGTCGCGGCGCGGGCGCTACGAGTTCGGGCCTGTGCGACTCCGCATCCGCGACATCCTCGGCCGCGACGCGGCGGCCACCGAGCTTGCCGGCGATGACGCGCTCCTGGTCGGGCCGCGCACGCTGCCGCTGCACCTCGGCGGACGGGACGCCGCCCCGATCGGCGAGCGGCGTGCGCGGCGCTCGCTCCACGCCGATCCGGCCCTCTTCGGCGGCGTACGCCCATTCCAGCCGGGCGACCCGCTGCGACGTATCCACTGGCGAGCCAGCGCGCGGCTGGGCACGTACGTGAGCCGCCGCTACGAGCCGGCGCGTGGCCGCGACGTCGTGATCGCGATGGACGTGCAGACGCTGCCCGGGGCGCACTGGGAGATGACCTACGACGATGCGGCGTTCGAGGGGCTGTGTGTGGCGGCCGCCTCGCTGACCCGGCAGCTGCTGCTCAGCGGCGCCTCGTGCGGCATCGCCGTGGCCAGCTTCACCGGGACCATCCAGCGCCTCGCCTATCTGCCGCCCCAGGCGTCGCACGGGCAGCTCGCGCGCGCATCGGAGCTGCTGGCGCGGATCGGCCCGATCAGCTCTCAGCCATATGCCGCGCTCCTCACCTGGCTCACCCGCCGGGTCCCTCCCGGGACGGTGGTGCTGACCCTCTCCGCCCGCGACCCACGCTCCTACCTGCCGGCCATGCAGCGCCTTGCGCGCAGCGGCTATCGGGTCGAGCACGTCGCGTTCGGCGAGGACGCGACTCGAGACGCTGCCATGGTGCGGGCCGCCGGCCTGTCCGCAAGCAGCGCCACCCTCGACCCGGACTGGGAGCACGCCGATGCGCTCGTCCTGGCCGGCTAGGATCCTGCTTCCCGCCGTCCAGATCCTGGCCGAGGGCGGCTGGCTGGCCGTCGTGTACGCGGCCCTCCAGGCGTTCGCCGGCGACACCCCGCGCATCGGGCCGCTGGAGCTGGCCCTGCTGGCCTGGATCGGCCTGGCCTGGGGACGCCGGTCGCGCTGGAATGGTGCTGCCGCCGAGGCGATCGGGCTGCCGGCACTCATGCTGGCCGGCGGCGCGGTCGGCTGGCTGCTCGACCCCGAGGTGCGCGGCCTGCTGGTCGACGGCAACCCGGTGGCGGCCCTCGGCACCCACCTCCCCGGCTGGATCGGCGCCATCGCGATCTGGCGCGGCGAGACGCACCGCTCGATCGAGGATGACGACCTGCTCGCCGGTCAGCTGTTGCGCTGGGCGGTCCCCGGGCTGGCGCTGCCGTGGCTGATCGGGCACCAGCTGACGACCGGTGCCGACGAGGTCGTCTTCACCGCGGCGGCGTTCATGGGCACGGTCATCTTCTTCGGCGCGGCGTTCACGGCGGTCGGGCTCGCTCGCCTGGAGGCGGTGCGCCAGGCGAGCGGCAGCGACTGGCGTAAGAATCGGTCCTGGCTGCTGCTGGTGGTGGGCGTGGCGCTGGCGATCACCGCCATCGGCATCCCCGCGGCGGCCCTCCTCGGCGTGCCGGCCAATGCGCTGCTGACAGTCCTGATCGGCCCGCTGCGGGTGATCCTGCTGCTCCTGCTGCTGGTCTCGACGCCGCTCATCTTGCTGATCGCCGCGGCGACGGAGCTGCTGCGCCCGCTGCTGCCCAGGGAGATCAACCTGCCGGCCCTGAACCTGCCCAACCTGCGGGTCGATCCCAGCGAGGTGGTCAGCGACCTGCCGACCGTCATCTTCTACTCGATCGTGGGACTGCTGCTGGTCCTCGAGCTCCTCTTCCTGGCGCTGGTCCTCTACCTGCGCTGGCAGGAGAAGCGCCGATACCGCTTCGCGGCAACCGACCCGTTCGAAGAGCGCGAGATCGTCATCCCGCCGCCGCCCGCGAGCCCCCCCGAACCACCGGCGACCCGCAGGTCGCGACCGCGCGCGACCGACCCGACCGGTGCCTACAT
>CAZDAV010000216.1:0-2154 GCA_964503725.1 uncultured Steroidobacteraceae bacterium | reverse complement strand
ATGAAGCGAACCGGGTTCTGATCGAAGTTTGATCTCAGCGACGCGGAAGGTGCGGGCCTCGACCCACCGCCCACCAGGACGCCCGGCCAGCGATGCAGCAGGCCACGGCGTCGTGTCGTCGTAGTCGGCAGGGTTCGCGCGATCCCTCGCGCATCTGCTCAGTCGGCGATGATCCGGTAGAGGGTTCCCGTGCCGAGGCCGACGACGTAGATCTCGCCGTTCTCGCCCTCTCCGAATGACGAGATCTGGATGCCGGTGCTGTCGACCGGCTTTGGGACCTGTGCGCCACCACCGGCCAGCACGCTGAAGATGGTGCCGGAACAGTAGTCGCCGAAGAGGTAGATCCCGGACATCTTCGGCTGGGTTGCGCCCCGGTACACGTAGCCCCCTGTCACCGAGCAGCCGAGATCGTGGCTGTACTCCGCGATCGGTGCGACCGAGGTGACCGACGAGCAGGCAGAGCTGAAGCAGTGATTGCCCTCCTTGGCATTCCAGCCATAGTTCTCGCCACCCGCCGAGCCGCCCGGCTGGCGGTCGATCTCCTCCCAGGCGTTCTGCCCGACGTCGCCGATCCACAGGTCGCCGTTCGACCGATCGAAGCTGAAGCGCCACGGGTTCCGAAGACCGTAGGCCCAGATCTCCGGCAGGCCGGCGCCCCCGGAGGCATACGGGTTGTTGGGCGGGATGGCGTACTCCTTGCCCGCGGCATGTGCCCCATTCACGTCGATGCGCAGGATCTTGCCGAGCAGGGTCTGAAGACTCTGGCCGCTGCCGAGGGGATCGCCGCCGCCTCCTCCGTCGCCGAGGCCGATGTACAGGTAGCCGTTCGACCCGAACGCGAGCTGGCCTCCGTTGTGGTTGGGGAACTGGTCGGGGATCGTCAACAGGACCCGCTCACTGGCGGGATTGGCGCTGTTGCCGTTGGCCGCTGCGGTCAGCTCGGAGACGATTCCGGCGCCATCGCCCTTCCTGGTGTAGTGGACGAAGAGCCGTCGATTCGTCTCGAAGCCGGGATGAAAGGCGACGCCGAGGAGCCCCTGCTCGCCGCCCCCGAGTACCCGGTCCGACAGGTCGACGAACGCTGCGCCCTGCAGCGTCCCGTTGGCCGCGACGACCCGAAGCGCCCCGTTGCGCTCGAGGACGAAGAGGCGGCCGCTGCCATCGCCGGCATTGACGATGCCGATCGGCGAGCTGAGCCCGGCCGTGACGGTGGCGAGGTGCACGCTGACCAGGGCACCGACCGGCGTCGAGGCCGCGGTTGGGATGGGCGTCCCGGTTGGGACCGCGGTCGGCCTGGGGCTCGGAGACGGGCTCGGCAACGAGGGCGGAACGGATGTCGAGGCGGAGGCCGAAGCGGACTCGGACGCAGAGCCGGACGCCGATGCCGCACAACAGGGCGACTCCGTCGGTGATGCCGAGGCAGCCTCAGATCCAGAGGTTCCCGGGCTCGGTGTCGGCGAGGCGCAGCCGACCAGCAGGAAGGCCACCACCAGGGCCGATCGGGCGTGGCGTGTCGTCGCCGTAGTCAAGCGCATCTCCTGACAGACTACCCCGGAGGCGGCAAATCGGTTGCGGCGGGGGTTGGATGGGGTACGGTTCGGCACGACCCATGAGCACCAGGCGAACGACGCGCAGACACCTTGCCGCCGCGGCCACGTCCCCCGAGCCGGGCCCCGATGCCATCGGCACGCGGCGCTCGATCATCATCGAGCACGTCGACCCGGAGCTCGACTGCGGGCGGTACGCGGTGAAGCGCGTGGTCGGCGACGAGCTGCTGGTGACGGCAGACATCTTCGCCGATGGCCACGACCTGCTCGAGGCGGCCCTCCTCCTGCACGCGGAGGACGAGGTCGACTGGACCGAGGTGCCGATGCGCCTGGTCGGCAACGACCGCTGGAGCGGCACGGTGACGCTGACCCGCAACGCGCCGCATCGCTACTGCATCGAGGCGTGGCGCGACGCCATCGGCTCCTGGCGAGCCACGACCGACAAGAAGCTGGCGGCCGGCGTCACGATCGCGACCGAGCTGGCCGAGGGGCGCGTGCTGCTGGAGGCCACGCTCGCCAGATCGCGCGGGGCCGACGCGCGAGTCATCCGGGAGGCGCTGCTGCGCGAGGGCCGGGCCCGCTCGGAGCGCACCCGTGCCGCCGCCCT
>CAZDAV010000215.1:0-2156 GCA_964503725.1 uncultured Steroidobacteraceae bacterium | reverse complement strand
GCCACGAACGCCGGCGTCAGCCACCACCACGTCGCTGCCGTTTCCGAGCACGAAGCAGGCCACTCCCGCGTCACGGGCGAGCGCGAGGCCGGCCAGCAGCTCGTCTCGGGTCCTGGCCTCGACCATCCGGTCGGCAGGGCCTCCGACCCGCAGGGTCGTGAGTGGCGCGAGCGGGGCACCGGAGACGAGGGAGATGCCCCGCTCTGCGGCGAGGGCGTCGAGCCGGTCGAGGTCGGCGGCCGTCACGGCCGCTGTGGTGGGGCTCACGCCGCGGTCCCGCTGAGCGACGGCAGGGGACGCCGCTCGGCCATCGCCAGCAGCTCCTCGGCGAGCCGTCGGGCGGCATCGGGGCGCGCCAGGCGCAGCGCGGCGGCGGCGATCGGTTCGCGGCTGCCCGCGTCGCGCAGAGCGCTTGTCTCGTGGATCAGCCGATCCCCGTCGAGCTCTTCGTCACGCACGATCACGGCGGCTCCCTGGTCGGCGAGCCACGCGGCATTGGCATGCTGGTGGCCCCCAGCATGCCGGTACGGGACGAGGATCGAGGCGACACCGGCGGCAGCCACCTCGGCGCAGGTCGATGATCCGGCACGCCCGAGCACCAGGTCGCTGGCGACGAGTGCGTCGCCCATCCGGTCCGTCAGGAAGGGCACCGGATCGTATCGGTCTCGAATGACCTTGGGCAGGCTCGCGCGCAATGACACCGCCGCGGGCATGCCGGCCGCGCCGGCAAGGTGCAGCACGCTCCAGTCGGCGAGCAGCCGCTCGAGCGCCTCGGCCAGCGCGGCGGTGATGCGAGCGACCGCCTGCGAACCGCCGAAGACGAGCAGCAGACGCTCGTCGTGCGCGACCCCGAACGAGGCGCGCGCCGCCCCGCGATCGATCCCGGCGAGGGAGCGAATCGGCGTGCCGGAGACGAAGCTGCGCCCCGGAAAGGCGTCGAGGGTCGGCGGGAAGGAGACGGCCACGCGGGTCGCCAGGCGCGCCACGGCAGCCGTGGCGCGGCCCGGAATCACGTTGCCCTCCCACACCAGGCTCGGGATGCCCCGCGCCCGGGCGGCGACGACGAGCGGCAGCGCCAGGTAGCCCCCGGTCGTGAAGAGCGCCGCGGGCCGCAGGCGGCCGAGCAGGGCCCATGCCTGCGGGACCGATGCCGCCAGGCGCACCGGGTCGAGCACCAGGTGGAGGTCCGCGCCGGCGCTGCGCAGGGAGCGCACGACGAGCTGGTGATACGCCAGTTCGCCGCCGGCGACGAGGCTGCGCTCCAGCCCACGCGCGCCGCCGATGTAGGAGACCTCAAGCTCGGGCTGCGCGTCGCGCAGTGCCC
Source organism: uncultured Steroidobacteraceae bacterium (assembly GCA_964503725.1). Classification (GTDB taxonomy): domain Bacteria; phylum Chloroflexota; class Limnocylindria; order QHBO01; family QHBO01; genus CF-167. The sequence goes on along the minus strand of CAZDAV010000215.1, from coordinate 832 downwards.
GTGCGACGGCCAGCGCGGGGTAGATGTGCCCGCCTGTCCCGCCGCCCGACACCGAACACCGCATGAAGCAATGATCCTGTCTGCGTGGTCTCGCGGGAGATCGACAGCAGAATGCCGACCGCCACGAGGTTGATGATGAGGGCCGAGCCGCCGTAGCTGATGAACGGCAGGGGGATGCCGGTGACCGGCAGGAGCGCGGTGACGACCATCATGTTGATGCAGGCCTGCGCCACCAGCCAGGTGGTGATGCCGGCGGCGAGCAGCCCGGAGAAGGTATCGGGCGCATGAATCGCGATCCGATAGCCCTGGTAGGCGATGACCGCGAAGAGCGCCAGCACGGTCAACGTCCCGATCAGTCCCCACTCCTCGCCGATGATGGCGAAGATGAAGTCGGTCGACGGGGCCGGCAGGTAGAGATACTTCTGGCGGCTCATCCCCAGCCCGGCGCCGGTGATGCCGCCCAGGGCCAGCGCCATCAGGGCCTGGACCGTGTTGTAGCCGGTGTGCAGGGGATCCCGGAACGGGTCGAGAAAGCTCTCGATGCGCTGCAGCTGATACGGCGTGCGCCACACCATGACCGCCGCGGCGCCGAGCACAGCGGTGCCGATCGCCGAGAGGTAGAAGAGGTTGGCGCCGGCCATGAAGAAGATCGCCAGGGCGGCGGCGATGTAGACCCCCGCGGTTCCGAGATCCGGCTGGAGCGCGATCAGCATGAAGCCGGGGACGACCAGCACCATGAACGGCAGCAGGCCGCTCCACAGGCCGCGGACCTCCCTCCCGCGCCGGTCCAGCCAGTGCGCCAGGTAGAGGCAGATCGCCAGCTTGGCCAGCT
>CAZDAV010000214.1:0-2171 GCA_964503725.1 uncultured Steroidobacteraceae bacterium | reverse complement strand
GACGCAGGCCTTAGGACGGCCTCGCTCTATCCGCTGAGCTACGGGGGCGGCGCCGAGAAGCATCCTATCATCGGGCCATGGCCGGACCGATTCACCTGATCCTGTACGAGCGCGACGGCTGCCACCTTTGCGACGAGGCTCGCGTCTTGCTCGACGAGATGATCGGACCAGACCGATACGCCCGCGTCGACATCGAGACCGACGATGAGCTGGTGCTCCGCTATGGCTTCCGCGTCCCGGTGCTGGCACTTGACGGCGTCGACCGCCTCGAAGCGCCGATCACGTCGCCGGACCTCGAAGAACTCCTCGCCCAGCTGGCGCGGAGCTGACCGTGGCATTCCTGCGCGCGCGCCGTGGCTCCCTCCTGTGGTTGATCGGCATCGCCGTCCTGGCGGTCGTGCTCGGCGTGCTGGCCGCCATTCCGCTGCTGCGTGGCGATCAGTCGGGCACGCAGGGGACGCTGGTCGGCAAACCGGCGCCGCCCATTGCGGCCGACGACGTGGGCGGGCGGAGCTGGACGCTGGCCGACGGTGCCGGCCGGATCACCTGGGTGAACTTCTGGGCCACGAACTGCGAGCCGTGCCGCACCGAGATGCCGGCGATGCAGCGCCTGGCGGACGCATACGGCGACCGACTGCTGATCCTGGGCGTCGACTGGGGCGAGTCGCGAGCATCGGTCACGGACTTCACCGACCGCTATGCGATCAGCTATCCAATCCTGCTCGACCCTCGCCTGGACAACTTCTACCGCTGGTCGAGCCTCGACGGGCTGCCGCGTCAAAATTTCGTGGATGGCGACGGGAAGGTCGTGCGGGAGGTGATCGGTCCGTTGGCGCCGGCTCGCATGCTCGAGATCGTCGAAGAGTTGATCGGCCCCGCCTGAGCCCTGCCCGGGGTCGGCCTAGTCGCCTGCCACCACGAACAGCGGTCCGTTCATCTCCGAGTGGGGAGTGCACTCGAAGTAGTACTCGCCGGCCGGGAGTGCTTCGACCGGATAGTCGATGAACCCCCCGAAGGCGATGGTGTCGCCCTCCATGTACGTCGTGACTTCGGCAGGGCTGTCATAGATCGCCACGTTGTGGTCGGTGCCATCCAGGTTCCGAAGGTGGACGGTGAATGCCGTGTTGGCCGGTACCACGATGCACGGGAAGTCGAAGGCCACGTCCTCCGCCTTGAGGTTGACCACGCCGTTCTCGTCGGCATGGGCGCACGCCGCCTGGTCGATCGACTCGGTCGCCGAGCCTCCGCAGCCGGCGAGCAGCACGACCGCCAGAGCCGCGGCGGCCAGGCCTCGCGGGATGAGATGTGGAACCGGATCCGTCATGACTCCTCCTTTACGCGGAACCCCTTGTCAGTCGCCTCGATCTGGATCGGCATGTCGCCCGGATCGTGGGTGAAGTAGCACCACCAGCCCTCGGCCGCGGCGCGCGCCACCAGCTCGTTTCGCACCTCGACCGCCTGGATCGGGTAGTCGTCGAATGCGCTCGTCCAGCGCACCGGGATCTGCCAGCGGGTGGGGATCAGGTCGCCCCAGAAGATTGCCCGATCGCCGGGTTCATCGGTCCGGCCGTCGCCGCGCGCGCCGAGCAGGACGGCCTGCGAGCCGCGGGTGTGACCGCCGGTCGGCAGCACGCTGACGCCGGCCACCAGCTCCACCTCGCCCTGCACCTCGGCCAGCTGTCCGGCGGCTCGCACCAGGTCGAGCTGCTCGCGCTCCATGATCCCCGCCAGTCGCAGCTCGTCGCCGTGCGCGGCCTCGGCCTCGTCGCGCTGCACGACGTACCGGGCGTTGGGGAAATTCGGCAGGCCGGCCGCGTCGATCATCCCGCCGGCGTGGTCGTAGTGCAGGTGGCTGACCACCACGAAATCGATGCTGGCGGGGTCCACCCCCACCGCGCGCAGGGCCTCGGCCGGGTCGCCACCCTCGACCCCCTTGATGTCACGGTCCTTGTCGCTCATGCGAACGCCGGTGCCGGTCTCGACCACGACCCGCTTCCCACCCGCCTCGACCAGCAGCAGGTTGAGGCGGCACAGGACTCGGCCACGATCATCGGTCTCGACCACGCGCGACCAGAGCGGTCGCGGCACGACGCCGAAGAATCCACCGGCATCGGGCCGGAACCAGCCGGCGCGCACCACGCGCACGCGAACGCCGCCGGCGTAGACGCGCG
>CAZDAV010000213.1:0-2171 GCA_964503725.1 uncultured Steroidobacteraceae bacterium | reverse complement strand
GGCGCAGGGCGGCGCGGCGCGCCCCGCCGTCCCGATGCCGTCGGTGGCAGAGGTGCGGCCACGGCCACGGCCACGGCCACGAGCACGACCGGTATACCGGCCGCGCGCCCCGCTGGTCGGCGTCGCGCGACGGCACCTCGATCGGCTTGCCGGCGGGATCGGCCTGATGCAGCACGCCGTCGGCCGGACCCCCGACCCCCGCCACGGCGCTTGCACCGATGACGTGGCGCGGGCGCTGACCGTCCATCTCCTGCACGCCAGGGACGTGCCGGGTCCGGTTGTGGCTGCTGACATCCGTCGCTCGTTCGGCTTCCTGGAGGCGGCCTTCGATGAGAGCCTCGGCCGCTTCCGCAACTTCCGCGCCGCCGATGGCCGATGGCTCGAGACGGTCGGATCGGAAGATTGCCACGGCCGCGCCCTGCAGGCCCTCGGCGAGCTGCTGGCTCAGTCAGGCGACGGCACGCTCGTCGCGGCGGCGGGCCCTCTTTTCGAGTCGGCACTTCCGGCCGCGCTTGGCTTCAAGAACCTTCGGCCGCGGTGCTACGCGCTCCTCGGCTGCGCGTCCGCCCTGACCCGGGTCGACCTGCGCGGAGTGGAGCGTGCGCTCGCCACGCTCGGATCGGGATTGGCCGAGCTGACCGCCAGCACGCCCGCAGAGTGGCCATGGCCGGAGCCGGTGGTGACGTACGACAACGGAGCGCTCCCGCAGGCGCTGATCGTGGCCGGGCAGGCCCTGGATCGGGCCGATTGGACGGCGCTCGGCATCGACCGCCTCGAATGGCTGCTGGCCGCCCAGACCTCTGCGGCCGGGCACCTCGCGCCAATCGGCAACCGCGGCTGGTGGTCACGTGGGGGCGCACCCGCCCGGTTCGACCAGCAGCCGATCGAGGCCAGCTCTCTGCTGGAGGCGGCGCGGGCCGCCCTATTGGCGAGCGGCGATGCGCGTTTCGGCGGTGAGATGGAGCGCGCCTACGCCTGGTTCCTCGGCTCCAACGACCTCGGGATGCCGCTGGCCGAGCCGCTGACCGGAGCGTGCCACGACGGGCTCGGCCGCGATGGCATCAACGCGAACTGCGGGGCGGAGTCGACGCTTGCCTGGCTGTTGGCCGCCGAGCGCATCCGCGAGCTGCGCGGGGCTGCGCAAGCCGCCCGGAGCACGCCGGAACTCCCGGCCGCGAGCCTGGTCGCCGGCTAGCCCGCGGTAGCGCCTCGGCGCTCAGGCGCTGGGCATTCCCGCAGGTAGGCGAGCACCTCGGACAGACTGGCGGTCGCCAGCGCGACGGCGCTGTCCGCGGCGCCGTAGTAGACGCGCAGCTCGTCGGCAGCCGTGTCGAGCACCCAGCCGCACGGAAAGACGACGCCCCCCACGTCACCCTCGCGCTCGTACGGCTCACTCGGGCCCATCACCCATTCGTCGCTGCGTCGCAGGACCACGCGCGGATCGGCGAGGTCCAAGAGCGCCAGCCCGACTCGGTACAACCCGCCGGCCGCCGTCTGATGAACCCCGTGGTACATGACCAACCAACCCTCCGCGGTCTCCAGCGGCGGTGGACCGAGCCCAACCTTGCGGGCGTCCCACCAGGCGCCATCCCGGGCCTCGAGCAGCAGGGTCAGCTCGCCCCAATGGCGTAGATCCGGCGAGTAGGAGATCCACATGCTGGCCCCCCCGCGCAACGGCGTGGGTCGATGAATGATCGCCCAGCGCCCTTCGAAGCGCCGTGGAAAGAGCGCGGCGTCCTTGTTCTCTGGCGGCAGGACCGCCCCCAGGCGGCGGAAGGTCCGGAAGTCACTGGTCAGCGCCAGCGAGACGAGTGGGCCGGTCTGGCTGTATGCCGTGTAGGCGACGGCCCACGCCTGCTCCTCCTCCAGCCAGGTCAGCCTGGGATCCTCGATGCCCCACAGCTCCTCCGGATGGCGATCGGGCGCAGAGCGCAGGCTCGGCTCCGCGTCGATCCGCCACTCGTCGACGCCATTCAGGCTGCGCGCGACGGTCAGGTGGCTGATGCCGCGCAGGTCCTCGACCCGGATGAGCAGGACCGTCTCGCCGTTGACCGCCGCCGCTCCCGGGTTGAAGACGGTGTTCGCCGGGTAGGCCAGATCGGCAGCGGTGATGATCGGGTTGCGTGGATGTCGTCGGAAGAGCGATCCGCGGGCCAGCATCGAGGGCGAGT
>CAZDAV010000212.1:0-2173 GCA_964503725.1 uncultured Steroidobacteraceae bacterium | reverse complement strand
TGGCATTCGTGTCCGTCTTCTTCGTGGTGGGCATCATCCGTGCCTTCCTCAGCGCCGAGGGCTCCGTCGCGGCAGTGCCGGCCACGCAGGTGGCCACCGGCCCGAACATCTACCTCGTGCTGCTCGACGGCTACCCGCGGAGCGACACGCTCCTGAACGACATGAGCATCGACAACGCGCCCTTCGAGGATGCCCTGACGGCCCGCGGATTCGACGTCTACGGTGACGCCCACACGGATCGGCGCTACACGGACCTGACGCTGATGACCCTCCTCACGGGGAGCACGGACGGGGTCCCGATCGACACCGCCCCGGCCAGCGAGGTCCAGTGGATGGTGCGGCGAGCGCTCTCTGACGCGGCCCTGCCGCGACAGGCGCAGGCGGCCGGCTACGAGTGGCACATCATCGACTCGCCCGCCGGGCACGTGACCTTCTCGGCCGGAACGCACATCCAGCACGGAGGCGTCAACACGTTCGAGGACAACATGCTGGCCGAGTCAGCGCTCGGCCCGATCGTCAAGGCCGCGTTGCCATATCTGCTGACCGACTCACTGCGGGAGCATTTCGAGGGGAGCGTAGCCAGCCTCGAATCGCTCGTCGATCCGAGCGCGCATCGGCTCGTCCTCGCGCACCTGTTCCAGCCCCATCTCCCGTTCCTGTGGGACGCGGATGGGAATTCGGTGCCGGTGCCGCCCTATTGGCCGAGGCTGAACATCTTCGCGGCACAGATCGAGACGATGGGGATGCAGCTGTCCGACTACGCCGCCGCGACGCGAGGGAACCTGGTCACCCTGAACGCCAAGCTGCTCACCATGGTCGACCGCATCGTGGACCGCGACCCCGACGCTGTCGTGGTGCTCTTCAGCGACCACGGCGCGCGGTACAGCCTCGACCTCAGGCAGACCGAGTGGTACCGCTCCTTCCTCGCCGCCCGCACGCCCGGCCATCCGAACCTGTTCGCGTCTGAACCGGTCCCGACCGCAATCCTGCGCACGCTCCTCCCGCTCTATGTGACCGATGAGCCGGCCCCCTAGAATCACCGCATGACCGCTCAGACCAGCACCCAGCCCGCCATCGGCAACGTGAAGATGATCATCGGCGGCGAGCAGGTGGACGCCGCCGATGGGCAGACGTTCGATGTCCTGAACCCGGCGACCGGCGAGCTGCTGGCCCAGGCCCCTCTCGGCGGCAAGGAGGACGTCGACCGCGCCGTGAAGGCGGCACAGGCGGCCTTCGAGGGGCCGTGGTCGACCTGGTCGGCGGCGAAGCGCGGGCGCACGCTGCAGAAGCTCTCCAACCTCGTCAAGGAGCACCTCGAGGAGCTGGCCCAGCTCGAGAGCCGCAACCTCGGCAAGCCCATCTCCGGCGCGCGCGGCGAGGCGCTGGCGGTGAGCCTTGTCTTCGAGTACTACGCCGGCGCAGCGAACAAGGTCTTCGGCGAGACGATCCCGGTCAGCCGGCCGGGCCTCGACTTCACGCTGCGCGAGCCGATCGGGGTGGTGGGCCTGATCGTGCCGTGGAACTTCCCGATGAACATGGCCAGCTGGAAGCTGGGCCCTGCCCTGGCGGCGGGCAACACGGCCATCCTCAAGCCGGCCAGCTACACGCCGCTCACCGCGATCCGCCTTGGTGAGCTGGCCCTTGAAGCCGGCTTCCCGCCCGGCGTCGTGAACGTCGTCACCGGGCCGGGTGGCACGGCCGGCGCCGCGCTGGCGGGGCACCCCGGGGTGGGGAAGGTCGCCTTCACCGGCGAGACCACGACCGGGCAGGAGATCATGCGGCTGGCGGCGGGCAACGTGAAGAAGGTGAGCCTGGAGCTCGGCGGCAAGAGCCCGAACATCGTTTTCGCCGACGCCGATCTCGAGAAGTTCGCTGCCGAGTCGCCGTACGCCGTCTTCGACAACGCCGGACAGGACTGCTGCGCCCGCAGCCGCATCTTCGTGGAGCACACCGTCCACGACAAGGTGGTCGAGCTCTTTACCGAGGCGACACGCAAGGTGGTGGTCGGCGATCCGGCGAACGACAAGACGGAGATGGGCAGCCTGGTCAGCCAGCGACAGCGCGAGCGGGTGGCCGACTACATTGCCATCGGGCGCGAGGAGGGGGCGGAGCTGGTCTACGGCGGCGAGGCGCCGACCGGCGACCCGTTCGACATCGGCGCCTACCTGATGCC
>CAZDAV010000211.1:0-2191 GCA_964503725.1 uncultured Steroidobacteraceae bacterium | reverse complement strand
GGAACTCGACGCCGTGGTTGCCGATCTCGGCGATCAGCCCCAGGTCGGCGCGCCGCCCGTCGGGCGGGGTGTGATCGAACTTGAAGTCGCCGGTGTGGACGACCGTGCCGAGCGGCGTGCGGATGGCGAAGCCGAGCCCATCGGGGATCGAATGGTTGACGCGGAAGGGCGTGATGGCGAAGGCGCCGAGCGTGAACTCCACGGTCGGCTCGATCACTTCGAGTCGCGTCTGGCCGAGCAGCTTGTGCTCCTTCAGCTTGCCCGTCACCAGGCCCACCGTCAGGCGGCTGGCATAGATCGGGGTGCCCGGAATCTGGGGCAGGACGTACGGCAGGCCGCCGGTGTGGTCCTCGTGCCCGTGGGTCAACAGGATGGCGCGCACCCGCTCGCGGTTCTCGCGAAGGTAGGTGACGTCGGGGATGACGAGGTCGATGCCGAGCATCTCAGGCTCGGGGAATGCAAGTCCGCAGTCGACGACCAGGATCTCCCCGGCCGCCTCGATGACGGTGATGTTCTTGCCGACCTCGCCCACCCCGCCGAGCGGGATGATGCGAAGGGTGTCTGGCATGGTGCTCCTAGAAGAGGGTCATCTGTTCGGTGTCGTCGGTCTCAACCGGCGGCACTGTTGGTGCCGGATCGACCAGGACCGCCTGGACCGATTCCGTCCGCTCGGCCTGGATGGCCGCCCGGGCGTCGAGCAGCGCGGCCGGCAGGCCTCGGATGTCTGCGAAGAGCGTCTCTCGCAGCGAGGACTGGTGCAGCGCCGCAGCAGGATGGTACATCGGGTAGACGAACCGCCCGCCCGATCGCCGCAGCCGGCCGTGCGCGGCCCCGATCCTCGCGTCGGGCAGGTAGCGGCGCAGCGAGTGGCGTCCCAGCGTCACGATCACGGCCGGGTCGAGCGCCTCCTCCTGGCGGTCCAGGTACGGTGCGCAGGTTGCGATCTCGGCCGGCTCGGGGTCGCGGTTGCCCGGTGGCCGGCACTTCACCACGTTGGCGATGAAGACCTGCTCCCGCGCCCAGCCGATCGACCCCAGCAGCTCGTCGAGGAGCTGGCCGGCAGGACCCACGAACGGGCGCCCGGTGGCGTCCTCGCGTTGTCCGGGCCCCTCCCCCACCAGCAGCACGTCACTGATCGGGTTCCCCTCGCCGGGGACCGTCTGCGTGCGGCCCGTGTGCAGCGGGCAGCGCGTGCAGCCCGCGACCTCCGCCGCGACCGCCCCGAGGAGCGCCTCGGCTCCCATCGGCCTCAGGACTCTTCGCTGACGCCTGCCTTGGCCATGTGCCGCTCCATCGCCGCCCGGCGGCTCAGGTTGACTCGGCCCATGCGATCGATCTCGGTCACGATCACCATCAGCTCGTCGCCGACGGCCACCACGTCCTCGACCTGCGCCACCCGGTAGTCGGCCAGTTGGCTGATGTGCACCAGCCCCTCCTTGCCGGGCATGATCTCGACGAAGGCGCCGAAGTTCATGATGCGGGTCACCTTGCCGAGGTACTCCTTGCCGACCTCGACGTCCTTGGTCAGACCCTCGATCCAGCGGATCGCCTTCAGCGCGTTCTCCTGCGAGACCGACGCGATCTGGATGGTGCCGTCGTCCTCGACGTTGATCTGGGTGCCGGTCTCGGCCACGATCTGGCGGATCACCTTGCCGCCCGAGCCGATCACGTCGCGGATCTTGTCGATCGGGATCTTGATGGTCGTGATCCGCGGCGCATACGGCGAGAGCTCGCTGCGGCTGGCGCTGATGACCGCGGTCATCTTGTCCAGGATGAAGAGGCGCGCCACGCGGGCCTGCTCCAGGGCGTCACGCATGACCTCCATCGGGATGCCGCCGACCTTGATGTCCATCTGGAGGGCGGTGACGCCCTCGGCGGTGCCGGCCACCTTGAAGTCCATGTCCCCGTAGGCGTCCTCCTTGCCGCTGATATCGGTCAGGACGGCATGACGCCCGGTCGCCGGATCGGTGATCAGGCCCATGGCGGCGCCGGCAACGGGTGCCTTGATCGGCACGCCGGCGTCCATCAGGGCCAGGGTCGAGCCGCAGGTGCTGGCCATGGAGGTCGAGCCGTTGCTGCTGACCACCTCGCTCACCACGCGGATCGCGTACGGAAACTCCTCGGCCGATGGCAGGACCGGCAGCAGGGCGCGCTCGGCGAGCGCACCGTGGCCGATCTCGCGCCGGCCGGG
>CAZDAV010000210.1:0-2193 GCA_964503725.1 uncultured Steroidobacteraceae bacterium | reverse complement strand
TTCGCCTACGACGCCTGGAACTCCGCCACCTTCGCCGCGGAAGAGGTGAAGGATCCCGAGCGGAACCTGGTGCGGTCGCTGCTCCTCGGCACGCTGGCCATCACCGTCATCTACTGCGCTGCCGTCGCCGTCTACATCTATATGGTCCCTGTCGCCGAGATGGCGTCGGTCCGGGACAACCGCATCGGATCGGAGGCCGCACGGCGAATGCTGGGGCCCCTCGGCGAGGGCTTCATCGCGGTCGCCATCCTGGTCTCGGCCTTCGGGTGCGTGAACGGCCTCGTGCTGTCGGGGGCCCGCGTCGTCTACGCCATGGCCCGCGACGGCCTGTTCTTTCCATCGGGGGCGGCGATCCACCCCGTCTACCGCACCCCCGCGCGCGCTCTCGTCATCCAGGGCCTGGTGGCGGCCATCCTGACCCTGACCGGCACGTACAGCGACCTGCTGACGTTGACCGCGTTCTCGTCGCTGCTGTTCAACACCCTCACCGTCGTCGGCCTGTTCGTGCTGCGGCGGACGTCGCCCGAGCTGCCGCGTCCCTATCGCGCGTGGGGGTATCCCTTTCCGCCGCTGGTCTACGTCGTGATATCGATCTTCTTCTTGTTCTTCATCCTCAAAGGCGATCCACGGAACTCGGGGATGGGCCTGCTCTTGACGGCCCTCGGCGTCCCCGCGTATCTCTATTGGCGGCGCCCCTCGCCCACCCCGGAGGTAACGACTCGATGAGAAAAGCCGGATGACACCCCTCGCCATCGTCGAGATCTACGTCTTCATCCTGGCCGCGGTGGTCGGGTACCAGGTCATCACCCGGGTGCCCCCGCTGCTGCACACGCCGCTCATGTCCGCGACCAACGCGATCTCCGGGATCTCGCTCGTGGGATCGCTGGTCGCGGCGGGGTCCGACCACGGGACGGCCAGCACCGTGCTCGGCACCATCGCCGTGGCCTCCGCCACCATCAACGTGGTCGGCGGGTTCATCATCACCGACCGCATGCTGAAGATGTTCCACCGCGCGGAGAAGCCCAAGGCCCAGGCGCGGTGAGGGGGGTCGACTACGTCATCCAGGCCGCGTACCTCGCGGCCTCCATCCTCTTCATCCTCGGCCTCAAGAGCCTGACCAAGCCGGACTCCGCCCGCCGCGGCATGCAGCAGGCGGCGGTGGGGATGCTGCTCGCCATCGTCGGCACCCTCCTGCACCACGAGATCGTCCGCTACGACTGGATCGCGGGCGGGCTCATCATCGGGACGATCATCGGCATCCCGCTGGGCGTGATGGTCCCCATGACGGCCATGCCCCAGCGGATCGCCATCTCCCACATGTTCGGCGCGCTGGCCGCCACCCTGGTCGGCATCGTCGAGTACGGCCACGGCGTGCCCGATCGCGCCAAGATGGCCGCCCTCGGCTTCGAGGTCCTCTTCGGCGCGCTCACCATCACCGGCAGCCTCATGGCCTTCGGCAAGCTGCAGGAGCTCGTCTCCGGCCGGCCGATCACCTACCGCGGGCAGAACGCGGTGAACCTCGGGACCTTCGCGGTGGCCCTGCTGCTGTTCGCCTACCTGATCTACAACCCCGGGGCGACCGGCGCCTTCTACCTCATGATCATCCTCGGCCTCGTGATCGGGGTGTCGATGGTGCTGCCCATCGGCGGCGCGGACATGCCGGTGGTCATCTCGCTGCTCAATTCCTATGCCGGTCTCGCCTCGTCCGCCACCGGGTTTGCCATCGGCAACAACGTGCTCATCATCGCCGGCGCGCTGGATGGCGCTTCGGGGTTGCTGCTCTCCATCCTGATGAGCAAGGCCATGAACCGCTCGTTCGGCAACATCCTCTTCGGGGCCTTCGGGTCGCCGGTGGAGGCGGGCAAGAAGACGGCGGCGGGCCTCGAGGTGCGGTCGATCAGCGCAGAGGATGCGGCGATGCGCCTCGGCTACGCGCAACTCGTCATCGTGGTACCCGGGTACGGGCTGGCCGTGGCCCAGGCCCAGCACCAGGTGCGGGAAATGGCCGATCTCATCGAGCGCAAGGGCGGCGAGGTCAAGTACGCGATCCACCCCGTGGCCGGCCGCATGCCCGGCCACATGAACGTGCTGTTGGCGGAGGCGGACGTGCCCTACGATCGTCTATACGACATGGACGAGATCAACGAGGAGTTCGCCCGCGCCGACGTCGCCCTGGTCATCGGCGCCAACGAC
>CAZDAV010000209.1:0-2203 GCA_964503725.1 uncultured Steroidobacteraceae bacterium | reverse complement strand
TCGACCATGTCCACCTTGTTCAGGTAGACGACCAGCGACGGGACCTCGACCTGGCGGGCGAGGAGGATGTGCTCGCGGGTCTGGGGCATCGGGCCGTCAGCCGCCGAGACGACCAGGATGGCGCCGTCCATCTGGGCCGCGCCGGTGATCATGTTCTTGATGTAGTCGGCGTGGCCGGGGCAGTCGACGTGCGCATAGTGGCGCGCCGCCGTCTGGTACTCGACATGGCTGATGGCGATGGTGATGCCGCGCTGTCGCTCCTCCGGGGCGTTGTCGATGGAGTCGAAGGCGCGGAAGTCGGCACCGCCCTGCATGGCGAGGTACTTGGTGATCGCCGCGGTCAGCGTCGTCTTGCCGTGGTCCACGTGACCGATGGTGCCGACATTGACGTGCGGCTTGGTGCGGGCGAACTTCTGCTTTGCCATGGTCTGTCCTTTGTCGCTCCTTCTAGCTCTTCGACTTCGCGATCAGCTCCGCAGCCAGGCTGGCCGGGACCTCTGAGTACCGGGAGAACTCCATCGAGTAGGTGGCGCGACCCTGGGTCATGCTGCGCAGCTCGGTGGCATAGCCGAACATCTCGGCCAGGGGGACGTGGGCCCGGATCACGCGCGAGCTGCCCCGCTCATCGATCCCGTCCATGTGCCCCCGCTTGCTGTTGAGATTGCCGATGACGTCGCCCATGAACTCCTCGTGGGCAACCACCTCGACCTTCATGACCGGCTCCAGGATTGCCGGGTCCGCCTTGGCGACGCCGTCCTTGGCGGCCATCGAGCCGGCGATCTTGAAAGCCATCTCGGACGAGTCGACCTCGTGGAAGGAGCCGTCGATCAGGGTCACCTTGAGGTCGATCACCGGAAAGCCGGCCACGATCCCACCGGCCAGCGCGTCGCGGATCCCCTGCTCGATCGGCTTCCAGAACTCGCGCGGCACCGCGCCGCCCACGATCTTCGACACGAATTCGACGCCGCCGCCACGCTCCAGTGGCTCAAGGGTGATGACCGCGTGGCCGTACTGGCCCTTGCCGCCGGTCTGCCGCACGAAACGCCCCTCCCCCTTGACCGACTTGCGGATGGTCTCGCGGTAGCTGACCTGCGGCCGGCCGACATTGGCCTGCACCTTGAACTCGCGCAGCATGCGGTCGACGATCACCTCCAGGTGGAGCTCGCCCATTCCCGCGATGCGGGTCTGCCCGGACTCTTCGTCGCTGCTCACCCGGAAGGTGGGGTCCTCCTCTCCGAGGCGCTGGAGGGCGATCGACATCTTGTCCTGGTCGGCCTTGGTCTTGGGCTCGACCGCCAGCTCGATCACCGGCTCGGGGAAGGTGATGTTCTCCAGGACGATCGGCTTCGCCTCGTCGCAGAGGGTGTCACCGGTGAAGGTGACCTTGAGCCCCACCGCCGCGGCGATGTCGCCGGCGCTGACCGAATCGATCTCCTCCCGGTGGTTGGCATGCAGCTCGATCAGCCGCCCGATCCGCTCCTTCTGGCCCTTCGTCGCGTTGTAGACATACGACCCGGTCTTGAGGGTGCCGGAGTAGACGCGGAAGAAGGCCAGCTTGCCGACGAATGGATCGGCCGCGATCTTGAAGGCCAGCGCGGCGAACGGCTCGGCCGGATCGGCATGGCGCGTCACCTGCTCGCCGGTGCGCGGGTCGGTGCCGATCACCGCCGCCACGTCGAGCGGCGAAGGCAGGAATTCGATCACGGCGTCGAGCATCGGCTGCACGCCCTTGTTCTTCAGGGCCGAGCCACACAGCACCGGGATGATGCGCGAGGCGAGCGTGCCAGCACGGAGCGCGCGGCGCAGGGACTCCGCGTCCACCGGCTCGCCCTCCAGGAACCGATGCGCGATGTCGTCATCAAGGTCGGCGACCGCCTCGACCAGCTTGTCGCGCGCGGTGGCCGCCTGCTCGGCGAGCTCCGCGGGGATCTCTCCAACCTCGATCAGGTCGCCCAGGTCGTTGCCGTAGGTGATCGCCTGCATCTCGAGCAGATCGATCACGCCGCGGAAGCCACCCTCGCTGCCGATCGGCAGCTGGACCGGGACGGCCGTGGCTCCCAGGCGCTCCTGGATCATGTCGACCACGCGCCAGAAGTCGGCGCCGGTACGGTCCAGCTTGTTGACGAAGCAGAAGCGCGGCACGCGGTACCGATCCGCCTGGCGCCAGACCGTCTCGGACTGCGGCTCGACCCCGGCGACCCCG
>CAZDAV010000208.1:0-2225 GCA_964503725.1 uncultured Steroidobacteraceae bacterium | reverse complement strand
CAAGGCCGGCGCGAATCCGGGGGATCATACTGCGCCGTCAAGCCGAGGCTCAAGTGGTTTGTGAAGTTTGCTCGGACCCATGTCCGGGCTCTGACTGCCCGCTCGGCCGCTCGCCCGTATGATCGACCGAGATGGATCTCGCACTGCCGCGCAGACCCCGACTCGTGATCCTTGACCTCGACGGGGTCGTCTACCGCGGGGACCAGCCGGTCGACGGAGCGTCAGCACTCGTCCACGCACTCCGCGAGGGCCACGCGCTCGTTCGCTTCGCAACGAACAACTCGATGGCGACGCGCGAGGCGTACGTCGCGCGGCTGGCCGGGATGGGGATCGCCACGACAGTCGATGAGGTCGTGACCTCCACCTCGGCCACGATCGACCACCTGCGCCAGCACGTCCCCGGTGTCGAGCAGGTGCTGGCGGTGGGCGCTCCCGGCATGCTGGAGGAGCTGCGCGACGCCGGGCTGTCTGTCACCGCGGCCGCGGTGGCAGCCGGATCGGACTACGACGGGGGACCGCTTCCGGTCGCGTACGACGCGGTCATCGCCGGCCTCGACCCCGCCTTCGACTATCGCCGCCTGGCCGCGGCGACCACCGCGCTGCGCGCCGGCACCCGGTTCATCGCGACCAATGCCGATCTGCGCTATCCGACGCCCTCTGGCTTCCTGCCCGGGGCGGGGTCGATCGTCGCCGCCCTCCGCGCCGCCAGCGGGGTGGAGCCGCTCGTCATCGGCAAGCCGGAGCCCGGCATGTTCCTCTCGATCCTGGAGCGGGCCGGCGTCGGGCCGGAGGATGCGATCGCGATCGGAGACAACCCCGACGCCGACATGGTGGCCGCGCACCGGGCAGGGATCGGCTCCATCCTCGTCCTGACCGGGGTCACCGATGCCGCGTCCGTCGGAGCGCTGACCGACGAGCGGCGACCCGACAGGGTGGCCGCTGATCCGTCCGGTGTGGCGGCGCTGCTCGGCCTGACACTCAGCTGATGCTGGGTGTCTCCGCTGCCCAGGCGGACCATGCCAGGTCGGCGGCAGCGACCATCGGCTCCAGGACGGCCGCGGGTCCGAATCCCCGCCGGAAGGCGTTCACGGCGATCGCCGCCAGCTCGGGGCCGCTGAGCTTCTGCGCCATCGCGATCCGAGCCAGCTCGTCGGTCAGGGTCGTGGCCGACACGGTGCGATCGTCGGTCGAGATCGTGACGCTCACGCCGGCGCGGTGGAGGGCAGCCAGCGGATACGACTCCAGGTCGGGCACGATGGCCGCCTGCACGTTGCTGGTCGGGCACAGATCGAGCGTCACGCCACGCTCGCGCACGAGCGCCACCAGGTCCGGGTCGGCGGCGGTGGTCACCCCGTGTGCGATCCGACGCACCCCCAGGTCCAGCGCCTCCCGGATGCGTTGGGGGCCCGGCACCTCGCCGGCATGGGCGGTCAGTGCCAGGCCTCCGGCCGCCGCCGCCACGAACGCGGCGGCATGCGGCGGCGCTGGGTACTCTGCCTCGCGGCCCGCCAGATCGAAGCCGACCACCGGCGGGCCGAAGGCGGCCGCGGTCCGGGCCAGCTCGACGTTTGCACCCGGCGGATGCGAGCGCATGGCGGTGACGATCAGGCCGATGAACGGGGTCCGCGGCCCGATCCTGGCGGCTGCCTCGCTGATCCCCATGGCGACCGCCTCGATGACCTCGACCACCGAGAGGCCCTTGTCGAGGTGGAGACGCGGGGCCCAGCGGATCTCGGCGTATCGCAGGCCGTCGTCGGCCATCGACTCGACCAGCTCGGCGGTCACCCGGCGCAGGGCCGGCGCCGTCTGCAGGAGTGCGATCGGCAGATCGAAATACGTCAGCAGCTCCGCCTGGTCCTGGCAGCGCGCCGGGCCGACCATGCGTGCCCTCGCCTCGTCGATGCTGAGCGACATCCCGGCCGCGACCGACAGCTCGACCGCCGTCTCAGGGCGCATCGATCCGTCGAGGTGCTGGTGCAGCTCGGCCTTGGGCAGAGCGCGAAGTCGATCGAGGTCCACGAGGTGATGATAGGTCTCGCCCGCCTTCGCCGGGCAGGCCCCCTCGTTGTCGCGGTGGTGCTCACCGGCACCTGTTTCGCGATCCAGCCCGCCGATCCGTTGCGCGCCGATCCGACGGTCGCCGCCGAGCGTCGCGCCCAGCTGAGTGCGACCGCGGCCGCGGCAGACGAGGCGCTCGGGCGCCTGGCCGACACGCTGGGAGCCGC
>CAZDAV010000207.1:0-2225 GCA_964503725.1 uncultured Steroidobacteraceae bacterium | reverse complement strand
ATCGATCCGGCCGCACTCGACGGGGTGGAGGCCGTGGCGGCGGCGTGGGTCGATCCTGCCGCGACCTATGCCGACCAGCCGGCACAGCGCAGCCAGGTCGTGCTGCACGCCGTCGATCCGGCCGCCTACGAGGCGGTGACCGCGGGCACGCCAATCGAGCCGGGCTGGCCGGCTTCCTTCGGCGCCGTGGGCGGGGCAGGCGCACCCGGTTCCGAGGGGTCGCCGATCCCGGCGATCATCTCGGAGCGCCGGCCATCGGGCGGAAGGCCGCTGGGCCCGGGCGACACCTTCACGGTCGAGGTCGTCGGCGACGTCCTGACCTTCGAGGTCGTTGGGCAGCGGCCGACCTTCCCTGGCGTCAGGTCCGACGTTGCGTTCGTGGTCGTGTCGTTCCCCCTCATCCAGGAGGCGCACGCGGGCTCGCCGCTGGCCGCATCGGTCCTGCTGGTGAGTGGATCGAGTGACATTGGGCCGCAGCTGAGCGCACTGGTCAATGAGGCGTCGCCGTCCTCGACCGTGACATCACGCCATGAGCGATACGAGATCGTGCGTGCCGCTCCCTTCGTGGCGATGGTGAGTGGCGGATTCAACCTCGCCCTGGCGGTGGCGGTGCTGTACGCGGGCCTCGCCATCGTGGCGGCTCTGACCCTCACCGCCTCGAGGCGCAGCCAGGACCTGGCGTTCCTGCGCACCCTGGGTCTGAGCGCCCGACAGTCCGTGGCATTGACGGTGGTCGAGCACGGTCCGCCGGTGGTGCTGGCGCTGGTGCCAGGCATCGCCCTCGGCATTACGATCGCCGCGCTGTTGGCGGACGGCCTGGGGCTCGCCGCCTTCGTCGGCCCCGACGCGACCTTTGGCGTGCACGTCGAATGGGGCGAGATTGCGCTTCTTGCCGGCGCACTCGTCCTGGTGGTTACCATCGCAGGCGCGGCGAGCACCTGGCTTGCGCGTCGAGCCAATGCCGTCGACGCTCTGCGGCTGAGCGGCGATTGACAACATGGAACGGAGACGGATGACCGACGACGCCGGCGAGATCATCGACCTGCCGTCGACCCGCGGACCCGCCCTGCAGGCATCCGTCGAGGCGACGCGTCGTCCACCTGCGCCGCACCGCCCGACGTCGCACGCATCGCTCACCGCCGGCCCGCTGATCGTGTGCGAGAACCTGGTCAAGATCTACAAGGTCGCCGACCTGGAGGTCGTCGCGCTGCAAGGGCTGGACCTGGTGGTCGAGCGAGGCGAGTTCATCGCCCTGGTCGGCGCCTCGGGCAGCGGCAAGAGCACCCTGATGAGCATCCTCGGCGGCCTGGACGAGCCGTCGGCCGGGCGAGCCGTGGTCGCCGGACACCTGCTCAGCGAGATGGGGCCATCCGAGCGGACGCGGTACCGCCGCCAGGTGCTCGGCTTCGTGTGGCAGCAGACCGCCAGGAACCTGCTTCCGTACCTGACCGCTCGCGAGAACATCGAGCTGCCGATGTTGCTCGAAGGCCTGCGACGCAGCGAGCAGCGTGCGCGAGCGGACGAGCTGCTTGCGCTCGTAGGCCTGCTCGACCGCGCCGAGCATCGACCCGACCGGCTCTCCGGCGGCCAGCAGCAGCGGGTCGCCATCGCGGTGGCGCTGGCCAACCGGCCGGCGCTCCTGCTTGCCGACGAGCCGACCGGCGAGCTCGACACCGTCACCGCGGGCGAGGTGTTCGGGCTGCTGCGAAGCGTCAACACCGACCTGGGCGTCACGATCCTGGTGGTCACTCACGATCCGCTCGTCAGCGACCAGGTGAGCCGGACGGTGGCGATGCGCGACGGGAGGACGAGCACCGAGACGCTGCGCCGCAGCGCGATCTCCGACGCCGGCGACCATCACGTCATCGCCGAGGAGTACGCCGTCCTCGACCGTGTTGGCCGCCTGCAGCTGCCGCGAGCGCACGTCGAGGCGCTGGGCCTCGAGCACCGCGTGCGGCTGGCGCTGGAGGAGGACCACATCGGGGTCTGGCCAGACCACGGCCGCGAGCCCCCTCTCGAGCGCGGCGCCGAGACCGAGGACGACCGATGACCGCCCACGCCCGATACCTCCCGCCCGAGCGTCGCGCCTCGGCCCAGGCTGACGCCGGGCCGATGGTCGAGACCCGCGATTTGGTCCGCGAGTTTGTGATGGGGGCCGGCGTCATTCGCGCGGTGGACGGGATCAGCATGCGCGTCGAACGGGGCGAGCTGGTTGCCGTGGTCGG
>CAZDAV010000206.1:0-2235 GCA_964503725.1 uncultured Steroidobacteraceae bacterium | reverse complement strand
GCGCGCGAACTTCAGTCCAATCTTCCGCTCCGCCGCGGGCCGTTTGGCCCATGGCGTGGCCGAGGCAGCTGCGTAGTCTCTGGACATGACCGCCACACCGCCTGTCCCGACCGATCCGCCCGCGCGGCCGCGCGTGCTCGTCGTCGACGACGAACCGCCCATCGTCGAGCTCGTGCGAGGCTACCTGCACCGGGAGGGCTGGGAGGTCTTGACGGTGGCCGATGGCCCCGCCGCCATCGCAGCCGTGCGCGAGCATGCGCCCGACGTGGTCGTCCTGGATCTGATGCTGCCCGGGCTCGACGGCGTCGAGGTCTGCCGGCAGCTGCGCACCTTTTCGGATGTGTACGTGATCATGCTCACCGCCCGCGGCGAGGAGATCGACCGCGTGGTCGGCCTCTCGGTGGGCGCCGACGACTACCTGGTCAAGCCGTTCTCGCCCCGTGAGCTGCTGGCGCGCATTAAGGCCCTCCTGCGCCGGCCGCGGACGGCAGCGATCCCGGCAGACACCCATGGCACTGGCCTCCTGAACGTCGATGCCGCGCGACGCAAGGCGACGGTCGCCGGCCGCGACCTGGCGTTGACGGCGATGGAGTTCGATCTCCTCGCCGCGCTTGCGCGGGACCCCGGGGTGGTGGTCACGCGCCAGGGGCTCCTCGACCAGGTGTGGGGCGCTGACTACTTCGGCGATGACCACGTGCTCGACGTCCACGTCGCGAAGCTGCGTCGCAAGCTGGCCGCCGACGGCTCGGGGACGGACCTGATCGAGACCATCCGCGGCATCGGCTTCCGACTCAGGGAGCCGGCATGAGCTTCGTCCCGCGCCGACTCCGCGGACGGCTGCTCGCCGCCAACCTGCTGGTGGCCGCCGCCGCCCTGGGCACCGTGCTCATCGGGGTCAGCCTGATCGGTCCCGGCTACTTCGAGGAGGCGATGGGCCACGCGCCGGGGAGCGCCGCGGGATCGATGATGGACACCCTGACCCTGAACGCCTTCCAGGACGCGATCCGCACCTCCCTGCTGGCCGCAACCCTGACCGCCTTGGGGGCTGCGGTGGTCGTCAGCCTGGCGGTCTCGGCGCGTGTCGCAGGACCTGTAAGCCGGCTGGCGAGCGCCGCGCGCCGCATCGCGCAGGGCCATTACGCCGAACGCGTTCCGGTCGACGATCCGGGCGAGGTGGGCGAGCTCGCCACCGCCTTCAACCAGATGACCGGCTCGCTGGAGGCGACCGAGCGCCGGCGGCTGCAGCTGGTCGGCGACGTGGCTCACGAGCTGCGCACCCCGCTGACCACCCTGGACGGCTACCTGGAGGGGTTGGAGGACGGGGTCATTGCCGCCAGCCCGGAGACCTGGAGCCTGCTCCGGATCGAGACCGCCCGCCTGACGCGACTGGTCAACGACCTGCAGGACCTGTGGCGCGCCGAGGCGCACGAGCTGCCGCTGGTCATCGACCGCGTCCTGGCGGCGGAACTGCTGCCCGAGGTCGTTGAGCGGTTCATCGCGGAGGCGGCGCGCCGCCAGATCGACCTGCGCATCACCGCCGCCGAGGCCGGACCGCGAGTGCTGGCGGACCGTGACCGGCTCGACCAGATTCTTGGTAACTACCTCGCGAACGCTTTGCGCTACAGCTCCGAGGGCTCGGCGGTGACGGTATCAGCCGCGACGAGAGGCGATGAGGTCGTCTTCTCGGTCAGCGACCACGGTCCCGGTCTCACCCCTGAGCAGCGCCAGATGGTCTTCGAGCGCTTCTACCGCGTCGACCCGTCACGCTCGCGAGCGCTGGGGGGCTCCGGCATCGGTCTGGCCATCGCCCGTGCGCTGGCGTCCGCCATGGGCGGGCGGGTGTGGGCGGAGAGCGATGGGCCGGGTCGTGGTTCGACGTTCTTCGTGGCGCTGCCGGCGGCTGCTTGACCAAATCTTGAGCCGAGCTTGCCCGTTGCGGGCATGGACGCTTGAGGCTCCGCGCCTAACCTCGGTCCGACGGGCAGAACGCCCGGTTGGAATGGAGGGATGACGACGATGACCGGAGCCTGGGGGATGACTCTGGGCGGCTGGATCTGGATGGCGGTCTGGATCGTCGCCCTTCTGGTGATGGTATGGCTGGCCGTCGGCGGCTGGCGCCGGGAGGAGCGGGACGACCCGCTCGAGGTCCTGCGCGCCCGATACGCCCGCGGCGAGATCAGCGAGGACGAGTTCCGCCATGCGCGGCAGATCCTCGACGAGCCGATTGGAGGCACG
>CAZDAV010000205.1:0-2236 GCA_964503725.1 uncultured Steroidobacteraceae bacterium | reverse complement strand
GTAGATCCGGTCGCGGACATCCTCGAGATCGACCTCGGGCGTCGAGGTGCCGCCGGTGATTCCGATGCGGGCCTTGCCGCGAACCCAGTCGCGGTGCTCGGTCTCGAGCTCATCGGCGTCGGCGACGTGCAGGGTGTCGGCGCATACCTCGGCGCACTTGACCGCCAGCTCCTTGGTGTTGCTGCTGTTCTTGCCGCCGACCACGAGCATGGCGTCCACCTCGCCGGCCAGCACCACCGAGTCGGCCTGACGGGTGAGCGTCACCGGGCAGACGGTGTTCACGACCCGCAGGTCGTGGCAGCGCGGCAGGCAGAACGCGGCGAACTCCTCGAGCTTGTAGGGCAGGATCGTCGACTGGCTCAGGACCCCGATCTTCTTGGTGTGCGGCACCCGCTCCCAGGTCGAGCGGTCCATGTCGTCCACGACCACGTGCTTGTCGCCGGCGTACGAGCGCACGCCCTTCACCTCGGGATGGTCCTCGTGGCCGATGATGCAGACCGTGTAGCCGGCCTCGGCCAGCTCGCGCGCCGCCTTCTGCGACTGGAGCACCCAGGTGCAGGTGGCGTCGATCACCTCCAGGTCATCCTTGCCACGCACCTGGTCGAGCTCCCCCTTCGGGACGCCGTGGGCGCGGATGACCAGGGTCCCCCCCTCGACCTGGTCTGCCAGGTCGGCGGTCTTGATGCCCCGATCCGACAGGTCGGCCTTGATGCCGGGGTTGTGCACCAGCTGGCCGAGGGTGGTGACCTCCTTCCCCTCGTCTCGCGCGTGCTTGGCCTTGTCGATCGCCAGGCGCACGCCATAGCAGAAGCCGGCGCGCTCGGCGATGCGGACCTCGGGTCGAATGGCGGTGGTCATCCCCCCGATTCTATCGGTCCGGCCCGATACCGACCCCGCTGCCCCTCCGGCAGGAGCGCGGCGATCTCGCCCATGATCCGTTCCGTCCCGGCCGTCAGCGCATCTCGACCGAGGTGGCCCTCCGGCTGGTGCGGGAGGCCGAAGACGGGGCCGATGCGGATGTCGACACGAGCCCGATGCGGCCAGCGGCTCCGGCCGGGGAAGATCCTGCCGCTCCCGCTGATCCCGACGGGGAGCATTTGCGCCCCGCTGCGGATGGCGATCAGCGCGGCCCCGGCGCGCGCCTCGCGCAGCTTCCCATCGCGGGAGCGAGTCCCCTCCGGGAAGAGGCCGATCGGGCGTCCCGCGGCCAGGTGCTCCAGGGCGATGCGCTGTGCCGCGCGGTCCACCTCGCCACGCCGCACGAAGAAGACCCCGGAGGATCGGGCCAGCCAGCCGACGAGCGGCCAGCGACTGATCTCCTCCTTGGCCATGAAATGGATCACGCGACCGGTGTGGTGGCCGATGGCGGCGCCGATGAATGGCGGATCCAGGTTCGAGTTGTGGTTGCTGACAAGGATGTAGGGGCCCTCGCGCGGCGCGTGCTCGAGCCCATCGACCCGGCCGCCGCCGAGGAGCCACTTGAGCCACTCGGTCAGCACGGCGCCGGGATGGAAGAACCAGGTGCTCATCGCCGTTCCGGCAGATGGGCCACGATCGCCTCCACCGCAGCGCGGACGTCCAGCTCGCCGGTGTCGAGGACGAGGGCGCCGGGCGCCTTGCGCAGCGGCGCCACCGCGCGCCCGATGTCGGCCGCGTCGCGCTGCTCGATCTCCTGGAGGTATCGGTCACCGCGATCCGGGCGCCCCATCTCTGCCGCGCGCCGAGCCGCGCGCACGGCCGCCGACGCGGTCAGGAAGACTTTCAGGCTGGCGTCCGGCAGCACCACGGTGCCAATGTCGCGGCCGACCATGACCGTATCGCGGCGGCGGGCAACGGCGCGCTGCACGCCCAGCATGGCGTCGCGCACGGCGGCGTGGCGGCTGACCAGCGAGACCGCCCGATCGACACGGGGCCTGCGCGCCTCGAGGGTCACGTCGTGGCCGTCGAGGAGGACCGTCTCGCGACGGTCGGTCTCCTCCTTACGCGGACGGCGAACGTCGATCCGCACCTCGCGCGCCAATCGGCCGAGCGCCTCGCCGTCATCGGGGTCGATGCCCCGCTCCAGCGCCGCCAGGGTCAGGGCCCGGTACATCAGACCGGTGTCGACAAAGGTCGCCCCGATGCGCTGCGCGACGGCATGCCCGATCGTGCTCTTGCCGGATCCCGATGGCCCGTCGATAGCCACGTTCAGGACTGCCCGGCGGCCGCGCGGCGCGGCGACCCGCGGGCGCGCGCC
>CAZDAV010000204.1:0-2306 GCA_964503725.1 uncultured Steroidobacteraceae bacterium | reverse complement strand
CTTCGAGATGCTCGGCAACTGGAGCTTCGGGGACTACTTCAAGCGCGAGGCGATCGGGTGGGCGTGGGAGTTCCTGACCGTCGAGCTGGGGATCCCCGCGGAGCGCATCGCCGCCACCACCTATACCGATGACGACGAGGCGCGCCGCATCTGGCGCGACGAGATCGGCCTCCCGCCGGAACGCATGGCGCAGTGGGGCGACATCGCCACCGGCGACGATCACAACTTCTGGTCGATGGGCGAGACCGGCCCGTGCGGCCCGTGCAGCGAGCTGCACTACGACCGCGGGGCGGAGCTCAGCGAGGGGCCGGAGTGCGTGCCCGACCACTCCGAGACCTGCCCGCGCTGGCTGGAGATCTGGAACCTGGTCTTCATGCAGTTCGACCGAGCGGCCGACGGGACGCTGACGCCGCTTCCCTTCCCGAGCGTGGACACGGGCATGGGCCTGGAGCGGATGGCGAGCGCCGTGCAGGGGGTCGACAGCAACTACCGGACCGATCTGTTCACGCCGATCATCGACCGCCTGGCCTTCCACCTGGGGCATCGCCCCGAGGACGTGGAGGCGGAGCGCTTCAGCTACCAGGTGGTGGCCGACCACAGCCGGGCCATGACCTTCCTGATCGGCGAGGGACTGCAGCCGTCGAACGAGGGCGCCGGCTACGTCCTGCGTCGGATCATGCGGCGCGCCGTGCGCCACCTGCGCCTGATGGGGATTCGGAAGCCGGTGCTGGCCGAGACCTGCGCGGCGGTGATCGACGTGATGGGCGCCGCGTACCCCTACCTGGCCGAGGGACGTGACGCGATCCTGGCCGTGGTCGACGCCGAGGAACAGAAGTTCGCCCGGACACTGGAGGCGGGGATCGAGCGCCTCTCTGCCCTCGTTTCGACCGCGCGACCGGGCGACACGATCTCCGGGGAGGACGCGTTCCGCCTGCATGACACCTTCGGCTTCCCGATCGACCTGACCGTCGAGATCGCCGCCGAGAGCGGCGTCAACGTCGACCGGGCGGAGTTCGACGCCGCCATGGCGGCGCAGCGGGAGCGGTCGCGCGGCGTCCGGGCCAGCCGATTCACCCCGCTCCCGGGCGTCGAGGGGATCGTGAGCGAGTTCATCGGCTATCCGAACGAGACGGACGCCGAGGGCCTGCGCGTCCTGGCCGTCGCGACGCACGACGGATCGGCGCAGGTGGTCACCGATCGCACACCGTTCTACGGCGAGGGGGGCGGTCAGATCGGCGACCGCGGCGAGCTGATCGGCGAGCGGGGCCGGCTGGTCGTGGACGACACCCAGCGCATCGGCGACGGGATCGTGCATGTCGGCCGGCTCGAGGGCGAGATGGCGGTCGGCGAGATGGTCAGCGCGCGGGTCGACACCGAGCGGCGCTGGGCGGCGGCGCGCAACCACACCGCCACGCACCTCCTGCATCGCGCCCTGCGCGACGTCATCGGCGATCAGGCCAAACAGGCCGGCAGCTGGGTAGGCCCCGATGGGCTGCGCTTCGACTTCCCCGCAACCGCACCAATCCCGCGCGAGGCCCTGCGCGAGGTGGAGCGCCGCGTGAACGAGCAGGTGCGACGCAACGCATCGGTCCAACCCGAGTGGATGAGCCTGACCGATGCGCAGGAGATGGGCGCCGACATGTTCTTCGGCGAGAAATACCTGCCCGATGCGGTGCGCATGGTGCAGGTCGACGGCTACAGCCGGGAGCTGTGTGGCGGGACGCACGTCGGCGCGACGGGCCAGATTGGTTCCTTCCTGATCACCGGGGAGTCGAGCATCGGCACCGGGCTTCGGCGGATCGAGGCGGTCAGCGGCGCGGCGGCCGACGAACTCATGGCGGCTCGCCTGGAGGCGCTGCACACCGCCGCCCAACTGCTCGGCGTTCCCGAGGACCAGGTTCCGGCCCGGATCGAGGCGCTCCAGGCGCGGCTGCGCGAGGCGGACAAGGCAGGCAGGGGGCCGGGTGGCGAGGGTCAGTCGCGGCTGGACGCTGTCGCCGCGCTGGCAGTGGCGCAGACCGCGGGAGACACGAAAGTGATGGTTGAGCGCTATCCAGAGGCAGATGCTGCCGCGCTGCGCGTCCTGGCCGACGACCTGCGAGCCTCGACCGGCCGATTCGTGGCGGTGGTCGCCGGGGAGCGCGGCGGGCCGACCGTCCTGGTTGCCGCCAGCCGCGATCTCGTCGACGAGGGATTCGACGCGGCCGCCATCGTGAGCCAGGTGGCACCGCTGATTGGGGGCGGAGGGGGCGGCCGCGCCGACCTGGCCCAGGCCGGCGGCAAGGACGCCGCCCGCCTCGACGAGG
>CAZDAV010000203.1:0-2334 GCA_964503725.1 uncultured Steroidobacteraceae bacterium | reverse complement strand
GGGGTGTGGAGGCCGGTGGCGGTCCCGTCCGCGATCGTATCGATCGTCGGCATCATGCTCTTCCTCGGGACCTGGCCGGCGTTCAACACCGTCGCCGCCCCTGGCATGAACGGCGCGGTGCTCGTCGCCGTGCTCTGGCTCCACTGGCCGCCAGAGGCCATGTTTGGAAGGTAGGACCTGCTCTGATCCGCCCCGGCCAACGCATCGCCGACGTCCCGCTCGCGGAGTGTGTCGGCCAGCGCGTGGCTTCAAATGGTCATGCGGACGCGACCCGGCATGGCGGTGGCACCTCGAGCTCATAGCGCGCCACCGGTCCCTCCCAGCCGAGACGGAGTCGGTGGTGGCTCGCGACGAGCAGATGCTGCATTGCGCCGTTCTCGGCCCTCACCCAGCCCACGATGCGTCGAACACCACGAAGGCGAGCCGAGGCGACGGCCGCCGCCAGAAGCAGCGTCCCGACCCCGTGATGCTGGATCCGGTCGTCGACGGCCACGGCCAGCTCCTCGATGCCATCGGCCATCGGCTCGAGCGCGAGGTGACCGACGATCCGTCCACCCGCCACGGCGACGAAGCCGTCGCGCCGCCAGTGATCAGCCGCCGCGAACACCTCGGCCTGCGCGTGGCTGATCCCGCGTGAGGCGCTGTGGAATCGCGACACGCGGCTGTCGGCAGAAAGCTCGGCGTAGAACCGTTCCAGCTCTGGCGCGTCGCCAGGAGCGACCCGGCGCACACGGATGTCGTCGCGAACCATGTGCTGATCGTGCGTCGCGACGCCGGTCGATCCGAGTGCCGAGCGTCCCCTCCCCAAGGGCCATCCGGCACCTGCTGAGCAACTCCGGCTCGATGGCCACCGTCCGCCGCCGAGTGGGCGCTACTGCTCCAGGTGCAGTCGACGGGCGGCCAGCCTCAGTTCGTCGCGGAAGTCCGGGTGAGCGATGGCGATCAGCGCATGTGCGCGCTCGGCTAACGAGCGGCCGAACAGCTCAGCAGCCCATTCCGCCACGATGGTGCGCACGTGGGCTCGCGTGGTGACCACGCCGGCTCCCTCGCGCAGGCTCGGCATGATGCGTGACGCCGAACCGCTTGCCGCGGTCGATGGCGGCCCGATGATCGCCCGCCCCTCCTCCGCCGGCGCCGCTCCGCGGATGAAGTCCATCCGGCGGAAGCGGCGGATGACCGCCCTCGCGGCGGGTGGGCCACCCTTGAACGCCAGGTGAGGACGGCGGTCATTGTAGAAGGCGATGAAGCGCTCCAGCGCCAGCTCCGCTGCGCGCCGCTGGCGAAGACCTCAAGGTAGAGGACATCGCTCAAGACGGTCCGGATCCAGCGCTCGACCTTGCCATTGGTCTGCGACCGGTAGGGACGGGTGCGGATGTGGCGCAGCCCGGCGGCGCGCACGACCCTCGCGAAGGGCCGGCTGCGGTAGGGACTGCCGTTGTCGGTCAGCAGGCGCTCGACGGTGACGCCCTGGATGGCGAACCAGCGCAGGGCGCGGACCAGGAAGCGGGCGGTGGTGTAACGCCGCTCGTCGGGCAGCAGCTCGGCATACACCAGGCGGGTGGCATCGTCGATGGCCACGTGCAGCACCTCCCAGCGACCCCGCGGCGGCGGTCACGCCGATCGCCGGTGGCGCGATGGCCGGGACCGTCGACGATGCGGCCCAGCTTCTTGGTGTCGAGATGGATGAGGCCACCAAGGACGGCGTACTCGTAGCGGATGACCGGCAGCCGCTCCAGCGTGGCGGTCGCCAGGAGGCCAGCCGCTGAGGGCTGGTCAGCGGGCGGCTTGCATTCACAGATCGTGGATTCGGGTCCCGTCGAAGCGCTCGGCCGCCCAGCGCCAGGGCGGCGGCGATGCCCTGCTCGCGTGCCACCCGCACGCAGCGCGCTCGAAAGCGGACCGCGCTCAGGTCGCGGCGCCGTGGCGTGATCGGCGGCCGTCCGCCGCGGGTGGCCAGGAACAGGAAGTCCGGCCCCTCCTGGTAGGTGTGCCGCTGGAGCCGGCGATGTGGGTCGGCACGATGGTGTCGCTGAGGTTCGGCCATGCGCGGACGCTAGCCATCTCATCGGTCCTGATGCACCCATGTCTCACTAACCTCAGGAACTACATCTAGTCGTCCTCGCACGATGTGCGTGGCTTCGGCCAGCGTGATGCAGCCATCATCGCCCCAGAACATCCCGGGATCGTTTCGGAGGAGCTCCTCCGCGGCCGCGTCAACGACACCTTGCGAGGCGGCGGCGGCCTCCACCGCTGCCTGCTTCGCAGGGTCCGGGGCGCTGAACTTCAACCGTCGGCTCCAGAACCTGGATCCTCGTGGCTGGCAACCGGCAGGGC
>CAZDAV010000202.1:0-2353 GCA_964503725.1 uncultured Steroidobacteraceae bacterium | reverse complement strand
GCAGCGCGCTGTGCAGCGCTTTGCGTGTCATTCGAACGTACCTCACTGTTGCCGGCACCCGCATTCGGGGGCACGCGAACTTGCTCGCCGCAGGGCAACGGCGAACTTGAGGCAGTTCGGAGACACATCCTTGCTGCCGAAGGCAGGGTTTTACCACACCATCGCGGCAACTTGCTAGCCCCCGAGCTTCCGGACCGGCCCTCCCAGACCGATGGATCGGCCTGCGCCGCTACCCCGATGCCGCGGCTGCGAGGACCGCTTCCATCTCCCGCCGGACCGATCCGGGCTCCTCGATCCACGCAAAATGGCCGATCCCCGGCAGGATCCGCAGCGATACTCCCGGGATCAGCGCGGCGGTGCGCTCCGCCTCTGAGGCCGGGATCGGCGAAGCGGCACCGTGCAGGACCAGGGCGGGCATGCGCAGCTGCGGCAGTCCGCGCTCCAGCGTTCCGGCCTCGAAGTGCGCCGTGATCGACGGCCAGGTGATCAGGTGGCCCTCGAGATCCATGTGCATCTCGGGCATGGGCTGCGCCGATGCCGGGTCCCCGTAGTAGTACGGCCACAGCACGCGGAGGACCTCGAGCGACTCCTCCGCTGTCCCCTCCCCCGCCTCTTCGCGCGCCATGTATTCCTCGACCCACGCCCGCTGCTCGTCAGTCAGCTCGCGCATCAGGTGCTCACCGAGGGCCTCACCGCCGCCATCGGGAACGGCTCCCAAGGCGTCGAAGGCCACCATCCCCAGCAGCCGGTCCGCATGAGCCACCGCCAGGTGCATCGCCAGGTGGCCTCCCCAGGAATGACCGATCACCCAGGCGCGATCCCAGCCCAGCGCATCCAGCACGGCCACCGCATCCGCCACGTGTCCCTCCACGGTGCGATCCCCCTGGACCACCGACGGCGCCAGGCCGCGCTGCTGATAGCGCGCGACCGTCACCACCTCGGAGAGCTCGGCGGCCAGGTCGGCGAGGTAGTCGGACAGGCCGGGACCGCCGTGGAGCAGCAGGGCGAGCGGGCCAGACCCACGCACCCAGCCCACGATCTCGCCACCCGGGACCGGGGCGCGGAATTCCTGCTGGCGAGCGCCTTCACTCATCGCGGCAGGATACGCGCGGCTCTCAGCCGAACGAGCAATCGGCCGTGACCTTGTTTAGGGCCTTCTCGAGCACGGCGAGCTCGTGGTCATCGAGCCGGTCGACGAACAGGTGGGCGATGCCGCGGGCATGTACCGGCGCAGCCTCGGTCAGGCGAGCCAGGCCGGCATCGGTGAGGGCGACCACCACGCCGCGCGCGTCGGCATCGGCGTTGACCCGGCGAACGAGGCCGTCGTCGACCAGCCGCGCGACCCGGCGGGTCATCCCCGACCGCGAGATAAGCGCCCGGGCGGCGAGGTCGGTCATGCGCAGCTCGCCGCCGGCGAGCGCCAGCTGAGCGAGCACGTCGAAATCGGCCAGGGCCAGGCCGGCGTTCTTCTCGAGATCGGCCTCGAGCAGGCGCAGCAGCGAGGCATGGGCCCTGAGCAGCGCGCTCCAGGCGGCCAGTCCGCGTCCGCCCGGCAGCTCATTCGCCACGAGCCGGTCAACGAGACCACCGATATCGGGTTTGGAAGTTACTTGCATGCGCAACCAATCGGGTGTAGGGTATTTGCAGTTGCAAGTATAGCCGAGCAGGAACCTCAAAGGAAGCGCCGATGATCACCCAGCGCCCGTCCGATCTCGATCTGCCCATCGCCCGTCGATTCGGGATCAAGGCGGACGAGGCCAGCATCAAGCGAGCCGCGGCCGCACTCGAGACGAACAGCATCACCGTGCTGCGGGCGGCGACCGCCGCCGCTGCGAAGCCGCTCGTCCTGGACCTCATCCCGGAGGGATCGACGGTGTATCACGGCGCCTCGACGTCACTCGAGGCGACCGGCATCGCCGACGCGATCGAGAATTCCGGCCGTTACGACTCTCTCCGCACCCGGATGCACAGCATGGACCGCACGACCCAGGGCGACGAGATCCGCCGCCTGATCGCATCGCCGGACGTGATGCTCGGCAGCGTCCACGCCGTCACCGAAACGGGGTCGCTGCTGGCGGCCTCCATGAGCGGCAGCCAGCTCGGCCCGTACGCCTCTGGTGCCGGGAAGGTCATCCTCGTCGTCGGGACGCAGAAGATCGTCTCCGACCTGGAGGAGGGCCAGCGCCGGATCCAGGAGTACTCATTCCCGCTCGAGGATGCCCGCGTTCACGCGGCATATGGCATCCGTAGCGGCGTCAACAAGATCCTCATCATCAACCGGGAGTTCGTTCCCGGCCGCATCACCGTCGTCTTCGTCGACGAGGTCCTCGGGTTCTAGCCGAGGAGGAGCAAC
>CAZDAV010000201.1:0-2354 GCA_964503725.1 uncultured Steroidobacteraceae bacterium | reverse complement strand
CCCGCCAACCAGGCGGCCGAGATCGAGCTGACCAACGGCGGCGTCGTCGAGCACGACATGACGATCGACGCCATCGAGTTTAACCTGCTCGCCCCGATCGGCGAGACGGTGACCGGCAACATTGGTCCGCTCGACGCGGGCAGCTACGAGATCTACTGCTCGATCCCCGGGCACAAGGAGTCCGGCATGATCGGCACCCTGGCGGTCGAGTAGATGGATGCAGCCACCCCGGGTGTTGGTCCGAGCACCCGATCCGGGTGGCGGTCGTGGCTGGGCGGCGGACTCGGACCGCCGCTCGCGACGCTCATCGGATCGGTCCTGCTCGGCGTGGCCTCGATGGTCGCCGTCTGGATCATGTCGCTGCGCGCGCCGCAGTACCCCAAGGGGCTCTGGCTGTGGGTCTACGGCGGCCGCGTCGACGGCGACCTGCGCGAGATCAACGAGCTGAACCACTACATCGGGATGCGGGTCATCGATCCCGCCAACGTCCCGGAGCTGGTGCTGTGGGCACCGATGATCATCGGCCTCGTGCTGGCGCTCAGCCTGGCGGTCTTCCAGCGCGGATGGCTCGGGCGGCTGGCGCTCATCGGCCTCTGGCTGGCGCCCATCGGCATGTTGGCCGACATCCAGCGCTGGCTGGCCATCTTCGGCCAGAACCTCGACCCCAAGGCCGCGCTGCGGCTGGATCCGTTCATTCCGTGGGCGCTCGGCCCGACCGAGGTGTGGAACTTCGACATCTGGGCCTTCCCCGGGCCGGCGCTCGTCCTGCTCTTGCTGGTGGCGCTGCTGGCGACCTTTGCCCGCAGGCTGCCCCTCCCGTCGCGGACCGTGCAGCTGGCCACGACGGTGGCCGCCCTGGGCGGCGTTGGCCTGCTGCTGGTGCTGGTGGCCGTCCCGTCGCTCCGTCCGGCGGACGAGGCAGGGAGCGGGGGCAACGGGTCGCCGATCATGGGATCCTTCGACCTGGTGGCGGCGGTGGCGTTCGCCGACCCCGGCGCGACCGTGCGGGTGCCGGAGGGCACGTACCGCGTCAACCTGGCGATCGACCGGCCGCTCTCCCTGGTCGCTGAAGGCGAGGTGGTCCTCGACGGCGGAGGACGCGGGACGGTGGTCACCGTCACCGCCCCGGACGTCACCGTCCGGGGCTTTCGCATTCAGGGCAGCGGCGGCCAGCTCGAGGAGGGCGCCGGGGTGAAGGTGCTGGCCGACCGGGCGACCGTGGAGGGGAACCGATTCGAGCAGGTCTACGTGGCGGTCAGCATCCAGGGCGCGTCCGACGTCGACATCATCGACAACGTGATCGTGGGGCTCGGACAGGCGACGGCCGGCGCCGAGCACGCGAACGCGACCGTGCCGATCCAGTCCCCGGGAGCCACGCCCGACGCATCGGACCCGCATGCCGGCCATGGCGCCGGATCGGGTCCCGGAGCGCAGGGGGACGGGATCAGCCTGTGGAATTCGTCGCGGGTGCTCATCCGCGGCAACGAGGTGCGCGAGGTGCGCGACGCCGTCTACCTCTCCTACGCGACGGACGTACTGGTCGACACGAACCGCCTGCTGCACAGCCGCTACGCCGTGCACAGCATGTTCGGCGGGTCGATCACCCTCTTCGGCAATACCGCGGAGGCCAACCTGTCCGGATTCGTGATGATGAACACCGATGGCGTAATCGCCGGCCGCAACCTCATCACCGACAGCCGATCGGCCGGCACCGGCTATGGCATCCTGCTGAAGGACGTGCGCGGGCCGCTCCTTCGCGAGAACGTGGTGGCGCGCAACCGCATCGGGCTGCAGGCAGAGGGGACCCGCCCGGAGTCGGGCGCCGAGGCGGTCGTCTACGCCAACCGGTTCGCCGCGAACCGCGTCGGGGTGGCGCTCATGGCGACCGCCGACCTGGCCTTCGGGGCCAACTCCTTCGACGGTAACCTGACCCAGGTGCTTGCGCTGGGAGGCGGCGTGCGACGGCAGAACGTGTGGGCCTACCGGGGAGCCGGCAACGCCTGGAGCGACTACGCCGGGTATGACGTGAACGGCGACGGCGTCGGCGACGTGGCGCACCTCTCCGGTGGCACCGAGGCGGTGCTGCTGAGCCGCTCGCCCTCCCTCGAGCTGCTCACCACCAGCCCAGCCTTCCACCTGCTCTCCGCCTCGCAGGCCTGGTGGTCGGCGAACTTCGAGCCGGTAGTGATCGACCTGCACCCGCTGACCGCCGACGTCGCGCCTCCGGCGGAGCCGCCGTACCCGGCGGACGCCCCGGCCGGATGGGCGAATAGTTGCAGGCTTGTTCGATTCCATTCTCGACCTCCGTTGTCTGCCCCGGGGAGAGTCTCGCGCGGTTCGCGGGGACTCGTTCC
>CAZDAV010000200.1:0-2357 GCA_964503725.1 uncultured Steroidobacteraceae bacterium | reverse complement strand
GAGTCCGGATCTGATCGGCATCGGGGTCATCGGGTGCGCTGCGGTAGGCGTCCAGGTAGTGCGATGCAGTGGCGTCGATGATCTCGTCATCCTGGAGCGCCTCGAAATGCTCGCCGGCCGCCAGGTGGACCACCTTGCGGTCGCGCTTGGTGAGGGTGCCGTAGGCCACGTCGCGGACGAGCGCCTGCACGAAGCCGTACTGGCCGCGCTCGGGTGACCTGGGATCCATGTCCAGCGTGAGCAGCTCGCGCCGAACGAGCGCACGCAGGCGCGCTTCCAGGTCCTCCCCCTGGCCAGTGATGGCAGTCAGGCCCTTCAGGGTGAAGGTCTGGCCCAGGACCGATGCGTACTGCAGGAGGGACCGATCAGCGGCGTCGAGGGCATCCAGCCGGGCGGCAATCAGCGCGTGCAGGGTTGCCGGTACCGCCAGGGTGCTCAGGTCGCCGATCGGCCGATAGACCCCGTCGTGCTGCTCCAGGCGGCCGTCCTGCAGCAGCATGCGCACGGTCTCGACCGCATAGAGCGGGATCCCCTCGGCGCGTCCAACGATCTGGACCACGGTCGGCTCGGGCAGCCCCGGCACCAACGTCGCCAGGATCTCGCGGATCACCTCGTCGGCGAGCGGCTCCAGGGCGAGGCTGGTGAAGCTGCGCTGCCCGGCGCCCCAATTCGGCCGGCGCTCGAGGAGCTCTGGTCGCGCCAGGGTGACGATGTAGATGGCATGGCCGCGGCTCCATTCCAGCATGTGGTCGATGAAGTCGAGCTGGCCCGGATCGGCCCAGTGCAGGTCCTCGAAGACCATGACCGCCGGGTCGTCACCGGCCACGCGCTCGAAAAAGGTGCGCCATGCGGCGAAGAGATCCTCGCGCCCGCCGGCGTCGGCATCGGCCATCCCCAGCAGCTGCTCGAGGCGCGGTCCCATCCAGCGCCGTTCCGCCTCATCCGGGACGATGGTCTCGAGCGCCTCGGCCAGCTTGGCGCGCGTGGTGGCAGCGTCGTCAAGCTCCAGCAGGCCGACCCGGCTGCGGACCATCTCGGCCAGGGCCCAGAAGCTGATCCCCTCGCCGTAGGCGGGCGAGCGACCCTGGTGCCAGCGCACCGTTATCAAGATGCCGTCGATGTATTTCAGGAACTCCCACGCCAGCCGGCTCTTGCCGATCCCCGCCTGGCCGATGATCGAGAGCAGCCGGGGGCGCTTCTCGCGCGGCGCAGCGTGGAAGAGCTCCTTCACCAGTCGCATCTCGGCGTCCCTGCCCATGAAGGGCGCCTCGAGCTGGTCGGCGCGACCGACGCCGCCGCGCTGGGCCACCACTCGCACCGCGCGGTACGCGGGGACCGGACTGACCTTGCCCTTCAGCTCCTGCTCGCCGACCGATTCGAAGACGATGGCGCTCTCGGCACTCTGGCGGGTCGCCTCACCCACGATCACGGTCCCCGGCGGCGCCACCGACTGCAAACGGGAGGCTGTGTTGACCAGGTCGCCGGCGACCATTCCCTGGTTCGAGGCACCCAGCGTGACGGCGGCCTCCCCGGTGAGCACCCCCGCCCGCACGGCGAGCTTCTGGTCGCCTTGGCCAAGATGGCCGACCGCGTCTACCAGCTCCAGTGCGGCGCGCACCGCGCGCTCGGCGTCGTCCTCGTGCGCAACGGGCGTGCCCCAGACCGCCATCACCGCGTCGCCGATGAACTTCTCGACCGTTCCGCCGTAGCGGGTGATGATCTCCTGCGCGACGCCGAAGTACTCGGTCAGTTGCTCGCGCACCGCCTCGGCGTCACGGGACTCGGACATCGTCGTGAAACCGACCAGGTCGGCGAAGAGGACCGATACCAGCTTCCGCTCGGCCACGGAGCTGGCCGTGCCTGACTCAGCGGTTGCCACCGGCAGGCCGAAGCCGCATTCCGGGCAGAACTTCGGGCTGCCGTCGTAGGGAGTCGCGCACGACGGGCAGGCCTGCTGCAGCCCTGCGCCGCATTCGGCGCAGAACTTCTGGGTTGGGCTGGCGGCGGCGGCGCCGCAGGCGGGGCATTGCATCGGGCGCAAGGATAGCCCGCCTCCCGTGGTGTGACTAGGACTCGCTACCCACCGATATAGCTCATCTCGACTTTCGGGAGGGCCACGGTCTCAGACGAGCGAATCTCGCTGTACCGGTCGTCGCGAGCCTGCCAGATGCGGCGGAGCGTCGCCTCGAGATTGGCATCGGAGGCTGCGCCCCGAACAAGCGCCCGCAGGTCGTGGCCGGCGGTGGCGAAGAGGCAGGTGTAGAGCTGCCCATCGGCGGAGAGCCGGGCGCGCGAGCAGTCACCGCAGAACGGCCGGCTGACCGAGGCGATGATCCCGATCTCGCCGCTGCCATCGA
>CAZDAV010000199.1:0-2385 GCA_964503725.1 uncultured Steroidobacteraceae bacterium | reverse complement strand
CGCGGTCGGCGGGTACCCTAGTCGCTAGTGGTGCACCAGCTCACCAAGGCGCAGGCTCGACGGATCGCCGTGCGTGCGCAGCTGCTCGACGCGTCCCGGCCGACGGACCTGGTGTCCCTGGTGGAGCGGCTGACGCTGCTGCAGATTGACCCGACCTCGGCAATCGCGCCCAGCGCGGACCTCGTCGCCTGGAGCCGCCTCGGTTCGTCATATCGGCCGCGAGTGAGTCGCATCACGGAGCGATCGAGACCCACGCCCCGGTCGAGGCGGACTCGATCGCCGCATCGACGAAGGCGAGACTGCGCGCGCCCACCCGCAGATCCGGGTAGCTCAGCCCGCCGCCCCCCGCTGGATCGCCGTTCGCCACCGCGGCGTAGAACGGTCGAATGAGGTCGCGCAGCGCCTCTCCCCAGCCCTCCGGATGACCGGCCGGCAGCGAGGGAACGCCGGAGGCAGGCTGCTCGGACCCCGGGTCGCGTACCAGGAGCCGCGTCTCCTGCCGGTTGCGAACCCACAGGCGCTCGGGGGTCTCCTGGTCCCAGGCGAGCGACTGCGCGGAGCCGTCAACGTCGAGCGTGAAGTGGTTCTTGCGACCGGTGCTCACCTGGCTGAGCGTGCAGGCGCCGCGAGCGCCGCCCGCGAATCGGAAGAGGATCGTGGCAGCGTCCTCGGTGTGAATCTCCACGGGCTCCGCCGGACCTGTCCCGCTCGAGAACGCCACGCCGCTTTCGAGCGGGCGCATTCGCATCGGGATCAGGGTCGCGAAGTCGGCCATCACCGCCTCGACCCGCAGGCCCGTGATGAATTCGACGGTATCAAACCAATGCGTCCCGATGTCCGCCACCGCCCGAGACCGACCACTGATTTCCGGCTCCAGGCGCCAATTGAAGTCGCCCGGTCCCGACAGCCAATCCTGGATGTACCCGCCGTGGATGAGCCGGATCTCCCCCACCTCGCCGGCGGCCACGAGGTTGCGGGCACGCTGGACCATGGGATAGCCGCGGTAGGTCAGCGCCACCATCGCATGCCGTCCGGAACGCTCAGCCAGCTCGGCCAGGAGATCGGCGGAGGCCCGATCCAGCGCAATCGGCTTCTCGACGACGAGGTGCTTCCCAGCCTCCAGCGCGGCGCCCGCAAGCGCGACATGCGTGTCGTTCGGCGTGCAGATATGCACGACGTCGACCTCAGGATCGCCGATGACGGCAAGCGCGTCGGTTGACCATCGGGCCACCCCGAGCCGGCGAGCCCGATCCGCCGTTCGATCTGGATCGGAACCGACGATCACCGTCACGTCCGCCAGACCGGTCCGCCGGATCGCATCCACGTGGTGCGGCCCGACGAATCCGACGCCGATGACGGCACTGCGGATCGCGGCGCGCCGATCGGTCCGCATGCGACTGCTGTCAGCTGGGCGCAGGGGCCAGGACGCTGTACTCGCCGTTGTAGCGAACCTCGAGCAGGTTGTTGAACAGGTTGAGCATGTTGATGTAGCCGATCAGGAACGAGAGCTCGACCATCTCCGGATCGGTGAAGTGCTCATGCAGCTGCTCCACCAGCGGCGCAGGGATGGCATTGGAATCGGCCATGGCGGCACGGGTGTACTCGACGGCGAGGCGTTCGCGCGGCGCCAGCAAGCCGGTCTGCTCGATCACCACGAGTGGGTCCTTCACGATGTCCGCGATGCCCACCAGGTCGACGTGCGAATGCGTGCAGAACTGGCACTCATTGGTCTTCGAGGCGGTGATGATCACCAGCTCCTTGACCCGGCGCTCGAGGAGGCCGCCGGGGTAGACACAGTCTCCGAAGCCGGCGAAGGCGCGCAGGATCTCCGGCCGCAGGCACATCGCCTGGACCATCTCGACCGGGGGTCGCCCGCGCTCCCAGAGGCCGCGGCTCTCATCGAATGAGTGGTCGTCCTTCACCGCCTCGAACGCCGACTTGATCTGCTCCGGACTGACGGTGACCCGCATCGGTCAGGCCCCCGGCCCCATCGGGCTCATCAGCTGGAAGTAGTTGTCATCCGGATCCGAGAAGGTGGCAATCAGCCCGCCTTCGCCCGGCCCGCCCGGGTTGTACGGCTCGCGGACGACGGTCGCGCCGGCAGTCTTGAACCGATCGAAGTCGCCCGCGACGTCGGCGCTCTCGATGTTCCAGAGCAACCTGCCGGGGTGCGCGTTCTTGCCGGTGACCTCGTCGTGCGGCCCAACCGTGATCCAGCCGGTGCCGATCTGCCACCCGGAATAGCCGCTGTCCTCGAAGGCAGGCTTGCCGAAGAGCCTGGAGTAGTAGTCGACCAGGCGCTGTGGGTCTTCCGACCCGATCAAGAGGCTGTTGAAGTTCACGGTGATCCCTCGGTGCTGCTTGGGTGTGGGGCGTCATGGTAGC
>CAZDAV010000198.1:0-2407 GCA_964503725.1 uncultured Steroidobacteraceae bacterium | reverse complement strand
TGATATTCACCGTGCGCTACATCGGCATCGATACGCCCGAGACCGTGCATCCGTCACAGCCGGTGCAGTGGCTCGGCCCGGAGGCGAGCGCTGCCAACAAGGGACTCGTCGAGGGCCAATCGGTCTACCTCGAACGCGACGTCAGTGAAACGGACCAGTTCGGTCGCCTGCTGCGCTACGTCTGGATCAAGGACGGGCTGGCCTGGATTCTCGTCAACACCGAGCTGCTGCGGCGGGGTCTGGCGACCGTAACGACCTACCCGCCCGATGTGCGATACGTGGATGCCGTGTACGTGCCAGCTCAGCGGGCAGCCCAAGCAGCCGGACTGGGTTTGTGGGGCACACCACCAACGCCAGCACCCAGTGCCGTTCCACCGCCGCCCGCGGGAAACTGCGATCCTGCCTATCCCACGGTATGCATCCCACCAGCACCGCCGGACCTAGACTGCGGCGACATCACCTTCCGCCGCTTCACGGTGTTGCCACCCGACCCTCATAACTTCGACGGCAATGACAACGATGGGATCGGCTGCGAGAGCGGATGAGCGCTCAGTCCGCGGCGGGGGGCACCTCGTGGTGCAGCCGGCAGCGCGCCTCGTACTTCTCGTCGCCCAACCCGCCGATCACGATGAGCGGCGAGTCGGCCGTGGCCGGCCGGCCGTCGATCAGGCGCTGGGTCCGCGTCGCCGGCTCCCCGCACACCACACAGATGGCCGTCAGCTTCGTCACCTGGTCGGCGAGCGCCATGAGGCGCGGCATCGGCCCGAACGGGATGCCGCGGAAGTCGCGGTCCAGGCCGGTGACGAGGACCTGCTTGCCGGCGTCGGCCAGCCGCTCGACGACCTCCGGCAGTCCTTCGTCGAAGAACTGACCCTCCTCGATGGCCACGATATCGGCCTCGCCGACGAGGGCCTCGATCTGGCTGGAGCCATCCACCGATGCCGCTCGATGCTGGGCGCCGGAGCGGGAGATGACCGTCCCCTCGTCGGTGCGCGTGTCGAGCCGCGGCTTGATGAGGATCACCTCGCGGCCGGCAATCGAGAAGCGGCGCAGGAGGCGCAGCATCTCATCGGTCTTGCCGCAGAACATGCAGCCGCAGATGACGTGCACCCAGCCAGACGTGTAGAACATCACACCGCCTTCAGTCGCCGACCACGGCGATCCCCTCCTCGGGGAGGCCAAGCTCGGTGGCCAGCGCCGCGCGCATGACGTCGCTCGGCGCACTGTCGCCGGTGACGAGGGTGAAGGTCTCCGCCGATGCGGTCAGGAACGAGCCGTGCCCGTTGGCCACGGCCCCGCCGCGCGCCTCCGCTTCCCGCAGGAGCGGGGTGCTGGCGTGGTTGAGCACCAGGTCGAGGACGAAGAGGCCGGCCGGCAACAGCTCGGTCGGGATCGGGCTGGTGCCCTCCTCCGCGCCGATGCCGCTGGCGTTGACGACGAGCTTAGCCCGTCCCAGCTCCGCCTCCATGATCGTCTCGTGCCATGGCAGCGCCCGCAGCTCCATCTGACGGGCAGCCCGGGCAAAGTGCGCGACCACCGCCTCCGCCTTGTGGAGGTGGCGATTGAAGACGGCGACGCGCTGGAAGCCGAAGCCGATCAGGACCGCCACCACTGCTCGCGCACCTCCACCGGCGCCAAGGACCAAGGCTTGGCGGGGCCAGGTGGCCTGGTTCTTCGGCAGCAGCGCGGCAAGGCCGGCGCGCACTCCGTCGACATCGGTGTTGTGTCCGCGCAGACGACCTCCGTCGCGCACGATCACGTTGGCGGCACCGGTCGCACGCGCATCCTCCGAGAGCGCATCGGTCAGTGCCGCGGCCCGCTCCTTGTGGGGAGCGGCGATCAGGGCGCCCGCGTACCCCTCTTCCCGCAGGGCCTCGATTGCCGCGGCCAGCTCGTGCGGCCTGCGCTCCCAGCGCTCGATGGCAATCGGCAGCCCCGCGGCCTCGAACGCAGCGCGCTGCACCGCCTCGACGGCGGAGTGGGCGAATGACTGACCGATGTGGGGTAGGCGCTGCACGGGTCGGCTCTGCTGGGCTTGGAAGGGTCGGAAATGAGCGTCGGAACGGCCCGCTGGAGGGTCGTCGAGAGGGGTCCCATGCTATCATCGGCGCCGCTCGCGGAGAGGTCGCATAGTGGCCTAGTGCGGCGGTTTGCTAAACCGTTGAAGGGGGTTTCCTCTTCCGAGGGTTCGAATCCCTCCCTCTCCGCCACCCGCGTCGCGCACGTGCCCGTAGCTCAGTGGATAGAGCGTCAGGTTGCGGACCTGAAGGCCGGAGGTTCGAGTCCTCTCGGGCACGCCAACACCACGCATGCCTCGTACACTGCGAGGCATGACGCGCTGCCCGAACTGCGGCGAGGAGAACTCCGAACGCGCGAAGTTCTGCTCCAACTGCGCGAACCCGCTCGG
>CAZDAV010000197.1:0-2424 GCA_964503725.1 uncultured Steroidobacteraceae bacterium | reverse complement strand
CGGGCGCGCGCCGGCCAGCGCCTGGACCTCGGCCGGGCGCAGCTGGCGCCATTCCCCGACGCGCAGCCCGTCGAGCGCGAGCGATCCCAGGCGCGTGCGGATGAGCCGCTCCACGCGGTAGCCTCCCGCGGCAAACAGGCGACGCACCTCGTGCTTGCGCCCCTCGCCCACGCGGATCCTGATCCAGCGGCCGCGGTCGCCGAGCGACGCGTCGGCCTCCGGCGGCGGCGGTGCTGGATGGACGGCGAGCAGTCGCGCCGGCCCGTCGTCGAGCTCGACGCCTGCCAGCAGGGCCTCACGATCGGCGGCGGTGGGTGTGGCATCCAGCAGCACCGCGTACTCGCGCTCCACGCCGTAGCGCGGGTGCAGGACGCGGTTGGCCCATGCGCCGTCGTTGGTGAGCACCATCAGCCCTTCCGAATCGACGTCGAGCCGACCCGCCGGCCACAGCCGCCCGGCGTCCGCACCGGGGATGAGGCTCACCACCGAGCGACGGCCGCGCTCATCGTGCGCCGACGACAGGATGCCGACCGGCTTGTGGACGGCGTAGTGGACCGTCGCCTGCGGGCCGGCCAGCGGCGCTCCGTCAAGCTCGATCCGGTCGACGCCTGAGTCCGCCGTGTCGCCCAGGCGCGCGATTCGGCCGTTCACCGTCACGCGCCCGGCCTCGATCATCGCCTCTGCTCCCCGTCGCGAGGCAACGCCGCCGCGCGCCAGCAGCTTCTGAATTCGCTCAGCCGGCATCGACCGGCTCCGGTGCGCGGACCGGCTCCGGCGCGACGGCCGCTTCCACCTCGGCCCGCTCCGCCTCGGCCGGAATCGGCGGCAGGTCTTCCAGCGACGTCAGCCCGAAGCGCTCCAGGAAGGCGAAGCTGGTGCCGTACAGGATCGGGCGTCCGGGCGTGTCGCGCCGTCCCAGCTCGACAACCAGGCGGCGGTGCAGGAGCGAGCGAAGCACGTAGTCCGAGTCGACGCCGCGCAGCCGGTCGACATCGCCCCGGGTGCAGGGCTGGCGATAGGCGACCACCGCCAGCGCCTCGAGCGCGGCCGGCGTCAGGCGGGGCTCCTCGCGTGCCGCATAGGCGGCCAGCCGCTCCCCGACCTCGGGTGCGGTCGCCAGCTGCCAGGCATCGTCGAGCTGCTGGAGGCGGATGCCACGCCCATCCTCGGCCAGCTGCTCGGCCAGGCTCGCCAGGGTCGCCTCCGCCTGCAGCCGCGGCACGCCGCCCAGCTGCGCCAGTTCCGCGCTGGTGAGGGGCCGCTCGGCGATGAAGAGCAGCGCCTCGTAGAAGGCGCCCAGGTCGTTGTTCTCGGTCAGGGGGTCGCCTCCAGCATGATCGGGCCGAACAGCTCGCGCTGCTCGACGCGCAGCTGGCGGCGGCGCACCAGCTCCAGGGTGGCCAGCAGCGTGACCGTCAGCTCGATCCTGGAGCGACACGTCGCCAGCAGTTGCTGCAGCACGACTCGACCGCCGGCCGCCAGCGCGGCCCGCAGCACCTCGATCTGCATGCCGATCGTGATCTCGCGGGCCACCACCTCGGGCGCCGACGGCTCCGGCTCGGGGATGGCGGCCAAGTCGCGCAGTGCCGCCGCCAGGAGCGCGGCTGGCAGCGGATCGAGCGGACCCGCCGGCAGATCCGTCTCGCGCGGTTCGCGCCGCTGCATCGGCGCCGCCAGGTCGAGCGCGCCGAGGGCGCGGGCCAGGTCTCGCAGGGTGCGGTACTCCAGCAGGCGCCGTCGCAGCTCGGCTTCATCGGGCTCATCGGTCGGCTCGCTGATGGCAGGCGAAGCCTCGCCGGGAAGCAGGCTGCGCGACTTGAGGAGGATCAGCTGCGCCGCGACGGCCACGAACTCCGAAAGCTGCTGCGCGTCGACGGGATTGGTGGCCAGGTGTGCGACGTAGGCATCCGCCAGGTCGGCCAGCGGCACGGTCAGGATGTCGAGCTGCCGCGACTCGATAAGGTGCAGCAGGACCGCCAGCGGACCCGAGAAGACCGGCAGGCTGACCTCGAAGCCGGGCAGCGGTGCATCCCCCACTGGCAGGCTGGTGGTCGGCGCCACGGCGATTGCGATCGGCTCAGCCGGCATGTCGCTCAGCTCGCTCCGTCAGCACGCTGCAGCGCGGTCACGAGCGCGGCGTCAGCGGGGGCCGATGCGCCGCGGATGAAGGCTGCCGTACGATCGGTGCAGCCGGCGTTGAGCGCCGCGTCGGCCGAGAGCGCCGCATGGTGCAGGAAGAGGTGGAACGGGTAGCGCCACGAGGCCTCGTCCGGGCTGGCCAGGCGGACCAGGGCCCGGGGCGCGGTTCGTTGCAGCACAACTCCCGCGACTCGATGCCAAAGGCGCAGGCGCCGGCCCTTGGCCGCGTCGTGGAGCAGCGCCGCGGCCAGCAGATCGGGGTCTCCCTGGCCGGCCGCCACGAGG
>CAZDAV010000196.1:0-2427 GCA_964503725.1 uncultured Steroidobacteraceae bacterium | reverse complement strand
AGGCCGAGGAAGATGACCTCGATCGATTCCACTGCCGGGCAAGCCTATCGCGCGGACCCATGCTGTGGGAGAAGTCCCTTGGATTGACGTCTTGTGCATACTGGTGGGGAGTATCCAATCACCATCGCTGGGGCGTTTCGTGGATCACAGAGCCGACCACCACCAGACCGGGAATCCCTCGGCTGACCAGCGCCCGCCCCTCCACGACAGCGAGCAAGGCGGCCACGCGGCGCACGACAAGCACGCAGGGCACGATCCGGACGTATTCCGTCGCCAGTTCTGGGTCGTCCTGGCGCTGACGATTCCGGTCGTCGTCTGGAGCGCCGAGGTCCAGCACTGGCTGGGATACATGGCGCCGATGTTCCCCGGCTCCGAATGGATTCCGGCCGTCCTCGGCACCATCGTCTTCGTCTACGGGGGGAAGGTCTTCCTCGACGGGGCACGGACCGAGCTGGGCGATCGGCAGCCGGGGATGATGACGCTCATCAGCCTGGCGATCGTGGTGGCGTTCATCGCCTCGTGGGCCGCCACGCTGGGCATCTTCAAGGTCGACGTGTGGTGGGAGCTGGCCACTCTCATCACGGTGATGAGCCTCGGGCATTGGATCGAGATGCGCTCGATCATGCAGGCCCAGGGCGCGCTGAGGGCACTGGCGGAGCTCCTTCCCGACAGCGCGGAACGGGTGACCGATGCGGGCACAGAAAGCGTGCCGCTGGATGAGCTGCGACTCGGCGACGTGGTGCTCGTCCGGCCTGGGACCCGCGTGCCGGCCGATGGTGCGGTCACCGAGGGGACGGCCGATGTCGACGAGTCGATGATCACCGGGGAGTCACGCTCGGTCACCAAGGAGCCGGGAGCCACGGTCGTGGCGGGAACGGTTGCGGTCGGTGGGAGCCTGCGCGTCATGGTGGCCGCCGTGGGCGAGCAGACGGCGCTGTCCGGGATCATGCGCCTGGTGGCCGAGGCGCAGGCCTCGCAGTCGCGGGCCCAGGTCCTCGCCGACCGAGCCGCCGCCCTCCTGTTCTTCGTGGCGCTCGGGGCGGGCATCCTCACCCTGGGCGTGTGGATCGCGCTCGGTCAGCCGGAGGAAGCCCTGATTCGCACGGCGACCGTGCTCGTCATCGCCTGCCCCCACGCGCTCGGCTTGGCCATCCCGCTGGTGATCGCGATCAGCACGACTCTCGGTGCGAAGAACGGCCTCCTGGTCAAGGACCGCCTCGCCCTCGAGCGCGCCAAGGATCTCCAGGTGGTGATCTTCGACAAGACGGGGACGCTGACCCGTGGCGAGCCAGTGCTGGCGGCGGTCGCCGCCGCACGCGACGTCGAGGAGTCCGATCTCCTTGCCATGGCCGCTGCCGTGGAGTCAGACTCGGAGCACCCCCTCGGCAGAGCCATCGTCCGCGGCGCTCGAGACCGCCGCGTGACCGAACGGCAGGCCACGGGCTTCGAGGCGCTTGCCGGGCGAGGCGCGAAGGCCACGGTCGACGGTCGTGAGGTCAGCGTGGGTGGTCCGCGCCTGCTCACCGACCTGGCGGTGGATGCCCCGCAGGAGCTCACGGCCCTGACCGACGGCTGGGCAGGCGAGGGCCACACCGTGCTGCATGTCATTGCCGACGGTCGCGTCCTCGGCGCGGTCGCGGTGGAGGATGAGATTCGTCCCGAGTCGATCGAGGCGGTGACGCGGCTCCACGAGATGGGGCTGCG
This sequence comes from uncultured Steroidobacteraceae bacterium, assembly GCA_964503725.1. Classification (GTDB taxonomy): domain Bacteria; phylum Chloroflexota; class Limnocylindria; order QHBO01; family QHBO01; genus CF-167. Next base: position 723 of record CAZDAV010000196.1, on the reverse strand, counting down.
CGTGGCCATGATCACGGGCGACGCACAGTCGGTGGCCGACTCGGTCGCGAAGCGCATCGGTATTGACGAGATCGCGGCGCAGGTCCTTCCCGCCGACAAGGCCGAGGCAGTCAGGCGCTTCCAGGCCGGCGGCGTGCGGGTCGCCATGGTCGGGGACGGCGTCAACGACGCGCCGGCGCTTGCACAGGCCGACGTTGGCATCGCAATCGGTGCGGGAACGGATGTCGCCGTCGAGTCGGCCGGGATCGTGCTGGTCCGCGACGATCCGCGTGACGTCGCCGGGGCCATCGAGCTGAGCCGCGCCAGCTACCGCAAGATGGTTCAGAACCTCGTGTGGGCGGCGGGCTACAACGTCATCGCGATCCCGGTCGCGGCCGGCCTCCTGGCGCCGTGGGGTTTCATCCTGCCGATGAGCATCGGCGCACTGGTCATGAGCGTCTCGACCATCGTGGTGGCAGTAAACGCCCAGCTGCTGCGTCGGTTGCGGCTGCGTCCAGACGAGGCGCCACGTCGCGCCGCACAGGATCCACAGCCGGCCTGAATGGGTGGCGTGGTCGGAGGGTGCCGCGTATGTACACTTGCCCGCGATGAGCGCTCAGCCAGCCCCCGTGACGCGCCGCCCCACGGCCGACTTCCTCAACGACCGCGTGCGATCCATGCCGCCGTCGGGCATCCGGCGCTTCTTCGACATGCTGGCCGAGATGAAGGACGTCATCAGCCTCA
>CAZDAV010000195.1:0-2451 GCA_964503725.1 uncultured Steroidobacteraceae bacterium | reverse complement strand
AACTGCGGCTTCTGCGCCATCGACACCGGACGACCGCCCGAGACCGATACCGACGAGCCGCGACGTGTCGGCGAGGCGGCAGCGCAGATGCGCCTCAACCACGCGGTGATCACCATGGTCGCCCGCGACGACCTGCCCGATGGCGGAGCCGCCATCGTGGCCGACACCATCCGAGCCATCCGCAGCAGCTCCCCCGGCACGAGCGTCGAGGTGCTCATCTCAGACCTGAACGGCCGCCAGGCCGATATCCGCACGGTCGTGGAGGCCCAGCCGGAGATCCTCAATCACAACGTCGAGACGGTGCCGCGGCTGCAGCGGCCCGTCAGGCGCCGCGCAAAGTGGGATCGGTCCGTCTCGGTCCTGACCATCGGTCGCAAGGTTGCGAACGAGATCGGGCATGATCAGATGGTGACGAAGACCGGCCTGATGGTCGGCCTGGGCGAGACCACCGACGAGCTGGTCGAGGCGATGCGGCTGCTGCGGGAGGCCGAGATCGAGGTGCTGACCATCGGCCAATACCTGCGACCGTCGCGACAGCACCTGCCGCTGCACAAGTACTACACCCCCGCCGAGTTCGTGACGCTGCGGCGGGTCGGCCTGGAGCTGGGGTTCCGGCACGTGCAGTCCGGGCCGCTGGTGCGCTCCTCCTACCACGCCGCCGAGCAGGTCCCCGGCGCTCCCGGCTCACACGCGGTCGCGAGCTGAGCCATGAGATCCTCGCCCGCTCTGCCTCGTTCCTGCCAGATTCACATCAGGCGCACACGAAGCGCGGCATCCAGCCACGCGCCGCCTCACATGGGCACCCGGTGTGAATTTGGCCACTCTGGCCACCTTGGCGCCGCCTTGTGGGCACCGGGTGTGAATTTGGCACCGATTCCGGTCGCCTCGACCCTCTGTGTGCAGGTGGTGTGAATATGGCAGGCAACGCAGCCCGCGACCACGTCACCAATCTTGCCGGCCGCATGGCGATCACCCATCGCCAGCTGGTGGAAGCGGCCGAACGCGCCACGGATGAGGAACTGATGGCCCTCCCGCGGCCGGGGATGGCGCCCATCGCGTTTCACCTCTGGCACACGGGCCGCTGGGCGGACCGCTGGGCCGAGGCGCTGCGAGGCGCGGGGCTGCGAGGCGCGGCCGGCACCGCTGCTCCCCAACGCTGGGAGCGGGAGGACATGGCGGCGCGCTGGGGCTTCCCGGAAAACCTGCGCAAGGGCGATACCGGCATGGAGCTCCCCGAAGAGGAGGCCGCTCTCCTGCCCTTCCCGGGACACGGCGCGCTGGCCACCTACCTGCGCGGCGCGTTCAACGACCTGGAGCAGGCAATCGAGACGCTCGACGACAAGTCGATCCTGCAGGAGGCCGATAACCTGCTCGGCGAGACCGCCCCGCTCGAGGACTCGCTGATCCGGCACCTCTCCCACGTGGGCCGGCACCTCGGCATGATCGAGGCGCTGCGCGGGCTGCGCGGCGGCCACGGCACCGCCACGGTCTGAGGCCAGCCACTCACCCATGGTCCAGATGCGCGATATCAGCCGCGGCCCGGCTGAGGCTGACGAGCCTCGACTCAGCCGCCCCCGCCGCGACCTGCCCTTCGAGCCGGCCAGCGACGCGAAGCCCCTCCTCCTCGGGCACGGCGGCGTGCTGACCGTCGAGCGGCTGGGGACGGTCGCCTATCAGCCCACCTGGGAGCTCCAGGACGACCTGGCCGAGCAGCGCCGGGGCCGCCGGATCGGCGACAGACTGCTGCTGGTCGAGCATTTCCCGGTCTACACCATCGGGCGCGGCGGGGACGAGGCCAACCTCATCGCGACGCCGGAACGGCTGCGGGAGATCGGTGCCGAGTTCGTCCGCGTCGACCGTGGCGGCGACATCACCTTCCACGGCCCGGGGCAGCTGGTCGCCTACCCCATCGTCGAGCTGCGCGACCCGCTCGACCTGCGCCGCTACGTCCGCTCGCTCGAGGAGGCGGTCATCGCGACCGCCGCCGCCTTCGGGGTGGCGGCGCATCGGGAGGATGGGCTCATCGGGATCTGGGTGGAGGGCATGCGCAAGCTGGCCGCCATCGGGGTCCGGGTGCGACGCGGGGTCACCACCCACGGCCTGGCGATCAATGTGAACACGGACCTGCGCTGGTTCGCCGAGATGATTCCGTGCGGAATCGCCGACAAGGAGGTCACCAGCCTCGCCCGCGAGCTGGGGCACACGGTCGACATGGGCGCCGTCGAAACCCGCCTGACCGATGAGCTGGCTCGCGTCTTCGGCCTCACCCTGGCCCCCATCGGCTCAGGCATTCACGGTCCCGCCGACTCGTCCGAGCAGTAGCCCTCAGGCCGCCGCGGGCTCCCGGCGGTAGACCACCACCCGCCAGTTCCACGTCCCGCCGTCGTGGATCACGGCGTAGCCCGCCTCGCGCATCAGCCGGTCGACCTCGCGGTGGCGGTGGATGCACCA
>CAZDAV010000194.1:0-2511 GCA_964503725.1 uncultured Steroidobacteraceae bacterium | reverse complement strand
CGCGCCTGGTCGTCGAGGTCGCTGCCGCTCCAGGCGCCGACGATGGTCGGGAGGTCGTGCGTCGTCACCGCGGCGAATGCCTGCCGAGGGTATCGCTCGGGTGCCGCCCGCTCGAACAGCACCAGCCGGGTCGAGAGCATCCTGCGTCGTCGCAGCTCGCGGCGGACGCCGGGGGGAACGGTTCCGAGGTCCTCACCGATCACCACGGCCGAGGCGCGGTCGGACTCGATCGCCACGATCTCGAGCAGCTCGGCGGTCGGGTAGCGGACGTAGGCGCCGGCCGACGGATCCGCATCGGCCGGCATGCACCACAGCCGGAAGAGGCCCAGCACGTGGTCGATGCGCAGCCCGCCGGCGTGGCGCAGCTGCGCACGAATCGTCTCGATGAAGGGTCGATAGCCCGACTCCCGCAGCCGGTCGGGCGCGAATGGCGGCAATCCCCACTTCTGGCCGGCCGCGCTGAACCGATCCGGTGGCACGCCGATGGATGCCCCAAGGGCGAGCTGGCGCTGCCAGTCCCACGCATCGAATCCGCCCGGGTCGACGCCGACCGGCACATCGGCGAGGCGACGCACCGGGGCGGACGCCTCCGCCAGCTGCCGGTCGAGGAGGAACTGGATCCATGAATGGAAGCCGATGCGACTCGCGGCCTCCGCCGCCGCGGCGGCGACCGCCGGGCCGGCGGGCTCCCGGTATTCGCGCGGCCACCTGTGCCAGCCGGGACCGAATCGTTCGGTGAGGACCACGAAGGTCGCCCAGCGCTCGAGTGCTGCTCCCCGCTCCCGCCGGTACGCGTCGAGGGCGGGCACGTCGACCGCTCCGCCGGCCCAGATGCGCTCGAGCGCATCCAGCTTGTGCGCGAGCACGCGCTCGCGGTCGATGCGGCGATCGGCGTTCATCGCCCGGCCGACGGCCAGGAGGTCGGCGAGCCCGTCTGCGCCCGGAACGGCCTCGACGCACAGGTGCACCGGGCTGAGGAAGCGGCGCGTGCTCGGGTAGTACGGGCTGGGGTCGGGGTTGGGCCCGGGGTTCGGCGCGCCGAGCGGGCTCACGGCCAGAAAGCCGCCGCCCTGGTCCGCGGTCCACGCGGCCAGGGCCCCCAGGTCGCGGAGGTCGCCGATGCCCCAGCTGCGTTGGGACCGAAGGCTGGGGAGCTGCACGCTCCAGCCCCATTCGCGCAGGCCGACCGGCAGGTGACATCGGCCCGGGCCGACCAACAGCAGCTGTTGATACCCATCCCGGAGCAGCCGGTGGTGGCCGTACGGGATGTCCTCGGGAACTCGCTCGCGATAGCCGAGGTCGGTGCCGTCCTCGAGCACCATCTCGCCGCCGCTCGCCAGCGTCTCGCCGCGGCGCGCGATCGCCACGGGCTCGCGGCGCGGATCGGGGCTGGTGCCGACGATCCCCATCGCCGCGCGCACCGCGTCGCGGGCCTCGGGATCGATCAGCTGGCGACGGCCGTAGGCATCGATGTATGCGTCCGGAACGATGGACGCGGCGTCGCCGAGCTCACCCGCCGTCACGACCGCGGGCCGCTGCAGCGGCCGCCGCCCGGCGGTCATTCCGCCTCGCGGCGCTTGACGCGGGGGAGCCGGCGCAGGAGCACCACCGATCGCTCGCCGACCCGGTACGGCGCGCCACCGTCGAACCCGCCGTGACCCCCATCCCCCACGTCGAGCGTCGGCTGAACCGTGTCGAAGACGAGCTCCCAGCGCCGTGCGGTGCCGTGGTTCGGCAGCGTGAAGGCGACCGGGCGCTCGTCAGCGTTGAGGATGATGAGGAGCGTGTCGTCCAGGATCTCCTCGCCCCGCGGGCCCCGCTCGTCGATGGCGTCGCCGGCGAACTGCACGCCGAGCGTCCTGACTCCGGGCGCCTGCCAGGCCTGGTCGGTCATCTCGCCGCCGTCCGGGGCGTACCAGGTGAGGTCCTTGACCCGCGACCCGCGGATCTGGCGGCCCTGGAAGAACCTGCGCCGTCGGAGGACTGGGTGCGCGCGGAAGAGGCGGATGAGCCCGCGCGTGAAGTCGAGGAGCTGCCGGTCCCGCCGCTTGAGGTCCCAGTCGAACCAGCTGATCTCGTTGTCCTGGGTATAGGCGTTGTTGTTGCCGCGCTGCGTGCGCCCGATCTCGTCCCCGCCCAGCAGCATCGGCACGCCCTGGCTCAGCAGCAGGGTGGCCAGAAAGTTCCGCTTCTGTCGCTCACGGGCCTCGATGACGGCCTCGTCGTCGGTCTCGCCCTCGACGCCGAAGTTCATGCTCTCGTTGTTGCGCTCGCCGTCCTGGCCGTTCTCCCCGTTGGCCTCGTTGTGCCTGTCCTCGTAGCTGACGAGGTCGTTGAGCGTGAACCCATCGTGCGACGTGATGAAGTTGATGCTGGCGTGCGGCTGCCGCCCCGAGCCGGCATACAGATCTGACGAGCCGCTGAGCCGATACGCCAGCTCAGCGGCCTGGCCGCCGATCCCCTTCCAGAAGCGGCGAACGGTGTCGCGGTACTTGCCGTTCCACTCGGCCC
>CAZDAV010000193.1:0-2548 GCA_964503725.1 uncultured Steroidobacteraceae bacterium | reverse complement strand
TCTACCCGGCAGCCACGCTCTCGCCGGACGCTCAGTCGAGCGCGCGGTGGAGGAAGGCGGCCATCTGCTCGCGAGTCACCAGGCTCCCCGGACAGTACCTGCCAGTGGCGCAGCCCAGCGTGATGCCGGCTTCGGCCACGCGGTTGATATCCGCTTCGTGCACGCTGCCCGCGTCGTCGCTGAAATGATCGGCCCCGGCGGGCGGAAGGGCGAGTGCCCGGGCAAGGAAGCTCGCCATCTGGTCGCGGGCCACGGGAGTGGCCGGGCAGTAGACCCCGTCGCTGCAGCCGAGCGTGATCCCGGCCTCCGCGACGCGGTTGATATCGGCCTCGTGAATGCTCCCGGTGTCATCGGTGAAGTAGTCGCGCGTCGCGGCCGGCAGGCCGAGTGCGCGCGCCAGGAAGCTCGCCATCTGGTCGCGCCCGACGGGGTTCGTCGGACAGAACCAACCCGACCCACAGCCGTTGCTGATCCCGACCTCGGCCAGCCAGATGATGTCGTACACGAACGATGAGGCGGCGATGTCGGTGAAGGGCAGGTCCGCGAAGCGGCGGGTGATGACGCTCCACAGGTCGGACCGCGAACCGTCCATCAGCAGGTGCCAGATGCCGACGCCGCCGAGCTGGTTCGCGTTCACCATCTGGTACTTGGCGTCGAGCGACTGGGCGTCGTCGTAGTAGCCCTGGACCTGGGCGGAGTACGTCTCGCTCCAGTACGTGTACCACGGCACCTGGCCGGTGGCGTCCCACCGCCGACCGTGCGTCGCGATGGCCTCGAGCGCGTCGATGTAGCGAGGTGCCCACGTCGCGCCGCGGCACTCCCCGGTCGAGGCGCAGGTCAGGCTGTTCTGGGCATCGCTGGTCGTGGTCCAGGCTCGCCCGTAGTACGGGACGCCCCAGATCAGCTTGGCAGTCGGAACCGCCCGCACGTAGTCACGCATGGCCTCGCGCACGTCGAGCGAATATGGGCTGTCGACCGGCGCCACGCCACCTGCCCGCGCGGAGCCGGACCAGTTGAAGTCGTAGGCCATCACCATCAGGGCGTCGGCGCCGCCCGCAGCCGTCAGCCCGGCAAGGTCATAGCCCTCGTCCCATGAAGCCGCTCCGCCGGTGGTCGCGACCGTGAGGTAGGAGCCAGCTCCCCTCGACACGAGTGCCGCCTTCAGCTCGTGCACAAAGCTGGTGTACTGCGCCTGGAGGGAGTTCGGCACGGGCTCGAAGTCGAGGTTCACGCCGTCCGCGTTGCGTGAGCGTACGGCGTCGGCGATCTGGGCCGCGAGGAGGGAGCGCTTGGCACCATCGTTGAGGAGCGCCGACATGTCGGTGTAGTTGCGATTCCAGGCCATCATCGTGACGGTCAGCACGACCTTCACCCCGGACGCGTGCGCTCGGGTGATGACTCCCGACATCTGTGCCGAGTTCCACCCAGCCCACCCCTGGCTGGCGCCGGTCGTCAGGAGCGTGCCGTCCGGCTGCACCGGCACGCTGAAGTACGCGATGGTCGACACCCGATCGTATCTGAGGCTCGACAGGTAGGGCCCCGTCAGCGTCCAGTAGGGCAGGTATCCGAGGACCTCCCGGCGGAGCCCGTTCGGAAGCGCTGCGGTGGCGCCGCCGTCGTCCGCGACCGCCACGGCTCCGGCCCTTTGCGGCGCGAGCATCGGCTCGGGCTTGGGACCCGGCGGCAGGTCGAAGGTCGCCCCCTCGTTCGCCTGGAGCATCTCGGCGTGGACCGTCGGCGGGCTCGCCGCCTCGGACTCCGACGGGAGCGCCGGGCTGGGCGCGGGCGGCTCCGTCGCCTGCACCGGCGCAGCGGTCAGCACGGAAACCATGGCGAGGGCGGCTGCAAGCAGCCGAGGCGAAGGTGGGCGCATGTGTCCAACCCTAGGGCCGAGCGGTGCGGTTCCGAATAGTACGGACGAGCGGGCGGTCCTAGTCCCCGATCGCGCGGTGGAGGAAGGCGGCCATCTGCTCGCGGGTCACCGGCTGCGTCGGGCAGTACAGGCCGGGCAGGCAGCCCCGGGTGACGCCGGCCGCGGCGAGTCGGTTGATGTCCGCCTCGTGGATGCTGCCCGCGTCGTCAGTGAAGTAGTCCTGGCCGGCCGCCGGCAGGCCCAGCGCGCGCGATAGGAAGCTCGCCATCTGGTCGCGGGTCACCGCGGCATCCGGGCAATAGAGCCCACCGCCGCAGCCGTTGGACACCCCCGCGGCCGCGAGCCGGTTGATGTCAGCCTCGTGGAAGGAGCCGTTGTCGTCCGGGAAGTAATCTCCGCTCGCCGCCGGCAGCGCCAGGGCGCGAGCGACGAAGCTCGCCATCTGGGCCCGAGTGACCTGCGACGTTGGGCAGTACTGGCCGTTTCCGCATCCGTTGGAGATCCCCTGCGCGGCCACCCACGTGATGTCCGCGATGAAGGCTGAGCCGGCGATGTCGCTGAACGGCAGGCTGCTGCCGCCCGGCGTCGCGGCCGGGTTGCCCGCGAACGCGTACCAGTAATCGGGCTGGCCGAAGTGCATCGAGCCCGCGACGGTCTCCTGCACCCAGACCTCGG
>CAZDAV010000192.1:0-2568 GCA_964503725.1 uncultured Steroidobacteraceae bacterium | reverse complement strand
GCTCCGCCGCGGCTACCCCGCCCGCAGCTCTGAGAGCTTCGCCTCGCGCAGCTCCGACAGCAGCGCCTCCTGCGCCGCGAAGAAGAAGCGATGGACGGCACACTGCCCATCGCTCGCGGTCCGGCACGCGCCGTCCAGCAGGACGCAGGTCGTGCGCCGGCTGTCGCCCTCGACCGCCTCGATGATCTCCAGCAGCGTGATCGCGTCGGCCGGGCGCGCGAGCCGGTAGCCGCCGGTCCTTCCCGGGCGAGCCTGCACCAGCCCGGCACGCCGCAGGTCGCCCAACACCGCGGTCACGAACCGGGTGGGAATGGTGACCGCCTCGGCCAGCGTGCGCGCGCTGAGCACCTCGCCGGGCGCCAGGGCGCTGAGCGCGAACATCGCCCGCACCGCGTAGTCGCCCCGCCGGGTCAGCTGCAGCCGCATCGGATCACTCGCATCGGTCTGTCGTCGTCACCTCGTCGGGATGGTGGCTCCCCCGACCCTGGCCAGCCATCGGGTCATTCGTCCGTGCCAGAACGGGCCATTTGGCCCGTGGCCTGCATCGGTCCATCCTCCAAAATACATACTAGCTTGGTGCGAGTTTATCCCACCATCTTAGGAGGGTGACATGCGGAGCAACCTTCGGCTGATCGCGATCGGCGCGGTCGTCGTCAGCCTCGTCGGGGGAGTCTTGATCGGCCGCTTCATCGGCGGCCTGGGCGGCGGCGGCGCGCTCGCCGAGATCGCCGCGGAGCGCGGCCTCACCGTGGAGCAGGCGACGGGCGCGTTGAAGTCGTTCACCGCCCCGGGCGAGTGGGACCCATACGTCATGGTCTCGTCGGGCGGGCACTCGGGCCAGCTCCACCTGGTCGGCGTGCCGTCGATGCGCCTGCTGAAGACGATCCCGGTCTTCACTCCGGAGTCGTGGTCCGGTTACGGCCAGGGCGCGGACTGGGGCGAGACGATCCTCTCCGAGGGATCCAGCGACAAGCAGGCCCGGCAGCTGGCCTGGGGCGATACGCACCACCCCGCGCTGTCGGAGACCGAGGGCGCCTACGACGGGCGCTTCGTGTATATCAACGATCGCGCCAATGGGCGCCTGGGGATGGTCGACATGCGCGACTTCAAGGTGAAGCAGATCCTGGACCTCCCCAACATGCAGACCTCGCACGGCGGCGTCTTCGCCACGCCGAACACCGAGTACGTGCACGTCTCGAGCATGACCCCCATGCCGCAGACCGATAACGGCTATGCCTCCCTGGACGACTACGCGGAGGACTTCCGCGGCATCTCGAGCTGGGTGGCGATCGACCCGGAGACCGGGCGGGGCGTCCTCGATAACAGCTTCCAGATCGAGCTGCCGCCGTACACCCAGGACCTCGCCGATGCCGGCAAGCTGGTGAGCGACGGCTGGGCGTTCATCAACAGCTACAACAGCGAGATGGCCGTCGGCGGCAACATGGAGGGCGGCGACCCGATCGAGGTCGGGGCCTCGCAGGGCGACTTCGACTACCTGCACATCATTAACTGGAAGAAGGCGGCCGAGGTGGCCGGCCAGGCGGGCAAGACCGAGATGCGCAACGGCATCCGCGTCATCCCGCTCGACACGGCGATCGAGGAGGGGATCCTCTACTTCGCCCCGGAGCCGCGCAGCCCGCACGGCGTCGACGTCGACCCGACCGGCAACTACATCTCGGTCGGTGGCAAGCTCGACCCGAACGTCACGATCTACGACATCGAGATGATCAAGCAGGCGATTGCCGACGAGAACTTCGAGGGGACCGATGAATACGGCGTCCCGGTGCTGAAGTTCGACGCGGTGGTGGCCGGCCAGGTCGAGGTAGGCCTCGGCCCGCTTCACACCCAGTACGACGGTCGCGGCCACGGCTACGTCAGCCTCTTTCTGGACAGCGCGATCGCCGAGTTCAGCCTCGGGCCGAAGGCCGGCGTCCCCGAGGATGAAGCCTTCCAGCTGGTGGACAAGGTCCAGGTCAACTACAACATCGGTCACCTGGCGGCGACCGAGGGCGACACCGTGGCGGCCGACGGCCAGTACCTGGTGGCGCTCAACAAGTGGTCGGTCGACCGGTTCCCGGTGCTCGGCACGCTGAAGCCGCAGAACTTCCAGCTGATCGACCTGACCGACGAGAAGATGAGCGTGCTGGCCGACATGCCGGCCGGCTTCGGCGAGCCGCATTACACCCAGATCATCAAGACCGAGCGGTTGGTGAACGCGATCGAGACATACGATCCGGGCACAGACCCCCTCACCTTCGAGCACTCGAGCGTGGCCACGGCCGCGGGCGAGGAGCGTGTCGAGCGCGAGGGGGACACCCTGCACGTGTACATGACCGCGACGCGCAGCCACTTCACACCGGACATCATCCGGGCCAAGGCCGGCGACCACGTCGTGATCCACGCGACGAACATCGAGACGCTGGCGGATGCCACGCACGGGTTCGCGATCCCCGGCTACAACATCCAGGCCAGCCTCGACCCCGGCGAGGTGGTCACGGTCGAGTTCGACGCGGACAAGACCGGAAGCTTCGCGTTCTACTGCACCGAGTTCTGCTCGGCGCTGCACCT
>CAZDAV010000191.1:0-2573 GCA_964503725.1 uncultured Steroidobacteraceae bacterium | reverse complement strand
GGCCTGATCGAGGCGATGAAGCTGTTCAACGAGATCAAGTCGGATGTGGGCGGCCGGGTGACGCGCATCCTCGTCGAGCGGGGGGCGCTGGTGAAGCGCCAGCAGCCGCTCATCGAGATCGACCCGAGTTGAGATCAGTTCCGTTGAAGGAGATGAGGGTGGCGCCGAACGCCGTGATCACCGGGTGGGGGATGTATGCGCCGCCGCGCATCATGACCAACGACGAGCTGGCCAAGATCGTCGACACGTCCGACGAGTGGATCGTGTCGCGGACTGGGATCCGCGAGCGCCGCATCGCCGGCGACGACGAGACCACCACCTCGCTGAGCGTCAACGCGGCGCGCGATGCGCTGGCCGTGGCCGGCTTCGACGCCGCCGATCTCGACCTGGTGATCGTCGCCACCTGCTCCCCGGACTACCCGCTGCCGGCCACCTCGGTCACCGTCGCGACCGCCCTGGGGGCGACCCGCGCCGCCGGTTTCGACCTGCAGGCCGCCTGCTCCGGCTTCCTGTTCGGGCTCGCCACAGGAAGCAGCTTCGTGCGCAGCGGCATGTACCGCAGCGTGCTCGTCATCGGCGTGGAGGTGCTGAGCCGTTTCCTGAACTGGAACGACCGCAACACCTGCGTCCTGTTCGGCGACGGTGCCGGCGCGGTGCTGCTGCAGGCGACCGACCAGCCGGGCGGGCTGACCGGCTTCAACCTGTTCAGCGACGGGACCGGCTACGAGGGGATCATCGTGCCGGCCGGCGGATCGGTCTGTCCCGCCTCGCCGCAGACCAGCGCAGAGGGCAAGCACTTCATCCAGATGGCAGGCCGCGAGGTCTACAAGTACGCCACCCGCCAGCTGGCCGACTCGGCCGTCGCCGCCCTGCGGGACGCGGGCATCACCGTCGCCGAGGTGGACCAGTTCGTCTTCCACCAGGCCAACCTGCGGATCATCGAGAACGTCCAGCGGCAGCTGGCGATCCCCGACGAGAAGACGTACGTGAATATCGAGAAGTACGGCAATACCAGCGCTGCCTCGGTGCCGATGGCCCTGGTCGAGGCGGTCGCGGCGGGCCGCATCCACCCCGGCGACAAGATCCTGATGGTCGCCTTCGGCGCGGGCTACACGGCGGGAGCCGCCGTGGTCGAGTGGACCGCCGACCCGGCGCGCGCCTTCCTGGCGCCCGGCGAGCAGACCCGGCTCGGCAAGCCACGCATCAGCGCGCCGGAGCTGGTGGTGGCCGGCTGATGTTCGACCTGACCGATAAGGTCGCCCTGGTCACCGGCGGCAGCCGCGGGCTGGGGCGCGCCATCGCGCTGGCGCTCGCCCGGCAGGGCGCCGATGTCGGCGTGAACTTCCGAGGCAACGCCGGGGCCGCCGCCGAGGTGGTCACCGAGATCCGCGGCATGGGGCGTGCCGCCCTCGCCATCCAGGGCGACACGAGTGCCGGGCGAGAGTCCTGCGAGGCGATCGTCAAGGCCGCGCTCGACGAGTTCGGCAAGGTCGACATCCTGGTCAACAACGCCGGCATCACCCGCGACAACCTCATCATGCGGATGGACGCCGAAGAGTGGGAGTCGGTCATCGACACCAATCTCTCCGGCCCATTCTGGATGACGCGCGCCATTGCCAGGCCGATGCTCAAGGCCCGATCCGGCCGGATCATCAACATGAGCAGCGTGGCCGGGCGCATGGGGAACGTCGGCCAGGCGAATTATGCCAGCGCCAAGGCGGGGCTCATCGGCCTCACCAAGTCGGTGGCCCGCGAGCTGGCCAGTCGCGGCATCACCTGCAACGCGATCGCGCCTGGGCTGATTGAGACCGACCTGACGGCCGATATCCCGCAGGCCGCCCGCGACTTCGTGATCAACAGCACGCCGCTCGGCTACATCGGGTCGGTGGAGGACGTGGCCGCCGCCGCGGTCTACTTCGCATCGGACGAGGCGCGCTACATCACCGGCCAGGTGCTCGGCGTCGACGGCGGCATGATGATGGGGTCCTAGCGCCCGCTCGTTAGACTGGACCCAACCCACATATCGGTACCGGAGGAGCCAAATGCTGACCCTGCGTTCCATCCTGCGTCCGACGCGGCTCGTCGACGCCCATTGCGACATCCCGTGCGGCATCTATGACCCCGAGCAGGCGCGAATCGAGGCCGAGTCCTGCGCCCGCATCATCGAGAAGTTCCACGCCTCGACCGACGAGCTGTTCCGCCAGCGCTGCGTGGTGGTCAAGGAGGCCCGCGCCGAGGAGACCAAGCACCATATCGACGTCCTCTGGCACGACTACTTCAAGCCCGAGCACCTCGAGCAGTACCCCGACCTGCACGACGTCTGCTGGAAGGCGTCGAAGGCCGCCTCCAAGGTGAAGCAGAGCACCGATCCAGAGGCCGCCAGCGAGCTCCTTGCGCTGATCGACAAGATCGACGAGATGTGGAAGGGGACCGGCGGGCTGGGCAAGACGCGGATCAACGGGCGCCCCTCCTGAGCCACGGCTGACACAGGACCGACCTCGGCCGATGAGCCGCCGTCCGCTGGTGGCCCTGCTCGGCGCGGCCGCCGGCATCGCGGCCGGCGCCGCTGCCAG
>CAZDAV010000190.1:0-2594 GCA_964503725.1 uncultured Steroidobacteraceae bacterium | reverse complement strand
TCTCGGTCAGGAAGGCGACCAGTTCGGTGGCATCTCCCAGTCGGACCAACCGCTCCTTCAGCAACGGCGCCAGCCGAAGGAGCGTGCCGTCGTCAACGGCGGCCGGGACGAACGGGCGCAGCCGAAGCGCCAGCTGCGAATCGGCCAGGGCCCGGATGTAGACCCCGTTGAGGTAGTCCAATCGGTCCTTGTCGAAGACCGCCCCGGCCTTGTGCACATGCCCGATATCAAAGCGCTCGGCGAGGTCCGCGAGCGTGAATATCTCCTCCTCGGTTCCCGGCGACCAGCCCAGGAAGGCGAGGAAGTTGACCATCGCCTCAGGCAGGTAGCCCTGCTCGCGGTAGGCGGTGATGGCGGTCTGCGACTTGCGCTTGCTCATCTTCGAGCGATCCGGGTTCAGGATCAGCGGGATGTGCCCGAAGCGCGGCTCGCGATAGCCGAGCGCCCTGATCAGTGCGATGTGCTTGGGCGTGTTCGACAGATGATCTTCGCCGCGCACGACGTGCGTGATCCCCATCGCCTCGTCGTCGACCACCACCACGAAGTGGTAGAGCGGCATCCCGTCGCCGCGCACGATCACGAAGTCGCCGAGCAGGCCGTTGTCGAACTCGACCTCGCCGCGGATCAGGTCGTCAAAGACCACCTTCTCGGGCGGCACGCGGAAGCGGAGCGCCGGGTGTCGCCCCTCTTCGGCGAACGCGGCGCGGTCGGCGTCGGACAGGGTCAGGCAGCGACCGTTGTAGCGGGGCGCCTCGCGCTTCTGCTCCTGCTCCCGTCGCACCGCGTCCAGCTCATCCGGCGTGCACCAGCACTGGTATGCCTGGCCGCTAGCCAGGAGCCGATCCGCCTCGCCCCGATACAGCTCCATGCGCTGGCTCTGGCGATAGGGCGCGAATGGACCGATATCCTCGCCGCCGGCCACCTGCGGCCCCTCGTCCCAGGAGATCCCCAGCCAGTGGAGGTTGTCGATGATGTCGTGCTCCCAGTCGTCGGAGCCGCGCGCCGCATCGGTGTCCTCGATGCGCAGGACGTAGGTGCCGCCTACGTGGCGTGCAAAGAGGTAGTTGTAGAGGCTGGTGCGCGCCGTCCCGATGTGCAGCGGGCCGGTGGGGCTGGGTGCCATCCGCACGCGGACGGCGGTCGGATCGGGGGTGCTCATCGGTCGACCGATGGTAGCAGGGGAGCGGCCCGGCCCGGTCGATGCCGGGAGGTGGCCGCCCTGTCATGCCTCCGTGCGCGGCTGTGCAACTGTGCTGCACAAACGCCCGTGACAGTCGCGCCTACCGGCCGAGCAGCTCCTCCACGACCGGCTGGATGGCATCGACCCACAGCGCGTACTGCGCGCCTGAGGGGTGCAGCCCATCACCAGCCACCAGGGACAGGTCGTCGGCTGCCCGCTGCGACATCTCGAAGATATCGGGCACGAACCGCATGCCGCGCGCCTCGCACGCCTCGCCGAGCACAGAGTTGACTCGCTCGATCCCGGCCCGCTGCTGCTCCGGGGAGCCGAAGGCGCTCCCCTGCGGGGTGACGGTGTAATCCGGGGTGGCCACGCACAGCACCCGATCCGCCGCGAGGCGTTCCAGGAGGGCATCCAGGATCAGCTCGACGTTGGCCGCGTACGTCGCCTCGGGCACGCGCTGCACGACATCGTTGACGCCGATCATGACCGTCACGAGGTCCGGCGCCAGCTCCTCGAGGCGCGGCAGCTCGTCCTCGATGAGGTCGGCCGAGGTGTAGCCGTTGACCCCCAGGTTGGCGACCAGCTCGAGCCCCGGCATGCGCGCCACCAGCTGGCTGGGCCAGCTGTCGGCGGCGCTGACCGACGTGCCGATGGTGTACGAATCGCCCAATGCGACGTAGCGCACCGCGTCCTCCCTCACCGTTGGCGATGCCGTCGCGACGCAGGCCGACAGACCGATGGCGAGGCCGGCGGCGGCACGCCAGGACCTCACCGCGCCAGGGTCGGGTTGCCCTTCGCGGTGTTCAGCCTGACGGCCTGGCGGACGAAATCGCGAAGCGCATCGGCCGGAATCTCGTCGACCGACTTGACCTTGATGTGGCGCATCCGATCGCCGTCGCCCTCGAGCACCTTGCCCGGATCCTCCAGATCGGTGCCCCGCCAGAAGCCGATGCTGACGTGGTCCTTGGATGCCTTCATCCAGATCATCGGTCCGTTCCATTCCCAGACCGGCTGGGCCCACTTGATTCCGACCGCGGAATGCGGCGCGCCTTCCTTGACGACCTCGCGCAGTCGCTTCATGGCATCCGTGCGCCAGTCGTCGAACGCCACGATGTACTCGTCAACCGTCTTCTGCCCGTTCATGCGTCAGCTGATCCTCGTGCGTGTGCCGAACCATGCGTGTGCCGAACAATGTACTAGTGCGCCAGCTCGAAGGCAGGGCGCACCTCGCCCGAGGCCGCGCCCCGCGGGTCGCGGATCGGCGGCGAGGCGTAGTCGGCGAGCCGCTCGAGGGCAGCAGCGTCAAGCACGCCCAGCTGCCGCAGCGCCTCGACCGTGGCGGCATCCCGGCCCCGGCGAGCGCGGTCGCCATCCTCGATCTTCACCGCCAGGCCGGCTGCGCCGTTGCCCG
>CAZDAV010000189.1:0-2599 GCA_964503725.1 uncultured Steroidobacteraceae bacterium | reverse complement strand
CGGCCCACCTCCGTGCCGGCGTCGCGCTGCAGCTGGAGGGCGACGTGCTCGGCCACGTGCCCGACCCACGTGCCGTCGCGCAGTCGCTTGGCGAAGCCGCCGGCTCGCCCGGTCGAACAGGAGTGCTGGCCGACGCCGGGCAGCACGTTGAGCAGCGCCTCGGCGAAGCCGGGGAGCAGGTTGGTCGGGAACGCCTCGAGCGGTCCGAGGTCGACGACAAGCTTGATCGCCGGCTCGTAGCTCCAGTAGTTCGGACCGCGGTAGACGCGCGTCTCGATGATGCGCAGGGTCCCGCGCGGGCGGTCAGCGGCCGCGACGGGCTTGGCCGGTGCCGTCTTGGCGGGGGCCCGACGCTTGGCGGTCGGCGCCGGGCTGGCCATGCCCCCCGGCTTGCCCCCCGCCTTGGTCACTCGCTGGCCTCCTCGTCCCGGTGGGCGCGGAGTGCTCGCTTCCGCGCGCGCTCGGGCGCGAAGTCATCGGCGCCCTCCGCCGCCACGCGTCGGATCAGGCGTCGCGTCTGGACGCCGGCCGCCTCCAGCCTGGCCTGCTGACGCTCGGTGATCGAGACCGAGCGGAGGGGAGTGAGCAGGGTGCGGCGGCGCAGGTCGAAGCGGAAGCCGCTCGGCAGCGAGTGGAGGATGACGCCGCTGATCATGATCGGCCGATGTCGCTTGACCTCGTAGGCATCGGTCTCCAGGTGTGATGGATCGAGGATCGTGACGGAGCCCTTGCCGATCACCTCCAGCAGCCCCGCCGGGCTGACGAGCGCAGCGGTGTCCTCGTCGATCCCCATTCCCAGCAGGGCCGGCGACTGGGCGATGAGCGCGAGCAGGCGCCCGATCCGATTCCGCTGCTCGAAGTGCTGGTCGATGATCACGCCGGGGAGCAGGCCCAGCCCCGCGCTCATCTGGGTCATGCGCTGCTTCGGCGTCGTGCCGCTGGTGCCAAAGGCGACCATGTGGCTGCTGATGGCCGATGCGCCGGCACTGGTGCCCGCCACCACCGCCCCGTGGCGGTGGCGCTCGATAACCGCTCTGCCGAGGGCCGTCCCGCCGACCACGCTCGCGAGGCGCAGCTGGTTGCCGCCGGTCATGAAGATGCCGGTCGCCTCGGCCAGGGTGGCCGCCATGCCAGGGTCGTTGGCATCGTCGCGGGTGAGCGGTCGCAGGCCGACGACATCGGGCAGGCCAAGCGCTCCGAAGAGTGACTGGTAGAGCTCGGTCGCCTCGTCCGCGAGCGACGACGCGGTGGAGATGACCACCACCTTCCCTGCCGGCCCGCCTGCGAGCGCCGCGAAGCGCGACAGGATCTGCCGCTGTCGGAGCTTGTCTTCCGCGCCGCCGATGATCAGCAGGTGGCCGGGGCGCGCCGTGTCACGGCGTGTGGGCTGGGCCATGTTGCCCGGCAGCATAGCCGGATAGACTCGGTCGGATGTCCAGCCGACGCGACCCCGATGACGCGCGCGTGGAGCTCCGCGACTACTACGCCGTGCTCGGTGCCGAGCCCTCGGCGACCGTGGCGGAGCTGCGCGCAGCCTTCCGCGCAGCGGTCCTGCGTCACCACCCCGATCTCAGCGCCGACGACGCGCTCTCGACGATCCGAACCTCCGTCCTAAACCGCGCCTGGGGGGAGCTGCGCGACCGGCTCCGCCGGCTGCACTACGACCATGAGCTCGAGCGCGGCTCGGCGCCAGAGCTGCCGTGGCCGCTCGGCCCGCACGAGGCTCCCTCCCCGGCGCGCCGGCCCCGCGTCGTCGCGCGGCCGGTCCGGTCGCGCTGGCACACGCCGGAGTGGCGCAACGTGCACGGCTTCCGGGTGCCGGCCCAGGTCTTCCTGAACGGCCCCGCGGCGCAGCGCGCCTGGATCGTGGCCAACCACATCGACGGCCAGGACTGGCGCGATCACCGCGAGCGTTACTGGCTGCGGTTCGCAGCGGCGCACTACAGGGATCGCGGCCGGATCGATGACTGGATCGGGTCGCTCGAGCGGCTCGTCGAGCTCGATGCGACCTTCGAGACGCTGGTGCGCGCCGATATGCGCCAGGCGTACCTGGCCTCCGCGGAATTCCTGCGCGGGACCGGCTTCCTGCGCACGGTGGCGACTCGCTACACCCCGGGCACGGCGCAGCGTCGCTGGGTCGACCGCGAGCTGCGCGCGCTGATGGCCGAGTATCGCGACGCGCGCGTGCGCCGCGGCAGGCCCGAGGACCGAGCCGAGGCGGCGGAGCTGCTCCTGAACTACCTCGAAGCGCTGGAGATGGAGCCGGCCTTCGCCGATGTGCGGGCCGCGATCATGGCCCACCTCCGCGCCGGCAACGACGAGCGGGCCGCCGAGCTGCTGGAGCGGGCCGTAGCGACGCCGATCCACGAGCCGGCACGCTGGTTCAGCATGGTCCAGCTGCTGACCGAGGGCGGACAGCTGGATCGCGCCTCCGCCCTCCTGGCCGAGATCGCCCGCGGCGACCACCGCGACGCCCTCGACCGACGGCGGCTGCGGGCCGACCCCGCCCGACGCATCGCCGCCGCGCAGCCCGTTCGACGAGCCGTTCGACAGGCTCACGGTCCCGTCGGTTTGCGGACGGGGAGGTCCTGAGTCCTTC
>CAZDAV010000188.1:0-2637 GCA_964503725.1 uncultured Steroidobacteraceae bacterium | reverse complement strand
ACGTCGGCTCGTCGAGGATGACGACCTTCGCCCCGAAATGGATCGCGCGCGCGATCGCCACCGACTGGCGCTCGCCGCCGGAGAGCGTGCCGACCGGCTGGGCGGTATCGCGCAGGTCGATGCCCATGCCGCTCAGCGCCTCGCGGGTCACGCGGTCGGCGTGCGCGAGGTCGAGCGTACGGAAGGGCCCGACCCCACGAGTGGGCTCAGAGCCCAGGAAGAAGTTCCGGCTGATGCTCATGAGCGGGATCATGGCCAGGTCCTGGTAGACCGTCGCGATCCCGCGCTGGAGCGCGTCGCGCGGCGAGGACATCTGGACCTCCTCGCCGTCGATGTGCATGGTGCCGTGATCCGGTGGATGGACCCCGGAGAGGATCTTGATGAGAGTCGACTTGCCGGCGCCGTTGTCGCCGAGCAGGCACAGCACCTCACCCCGACGCACCGACAGCGACACGTCGTACAGCGCGATCACGCCGCCGAAGTACTTGGTGAGGTTGCGCGCCTCGATGAGTGGCGCATCGGTCTGGGCGGTCATCAGTGACGGACCCGCGAGGCCTGCGAGCGGACCCAGTTGTTGATGAGCACCGCGGCCAGCAGCAGCAGCCCCAGGAACGCCAGGTACCAGTCGCTGCTGATGCCCGCGAAGAAGAGGCCCTGTCGCGTGATGCCCAACGTGAGGGCGCCGAAGACGGCCCCGATGGCGCTGCCGTAGCCGCCGCTCAGCAGCGTGCCGCCGATGACGGCGGTGATGATCGCCTCGAACTCCTTCTGCTCCCCGCGCAGGACGTCGCCGCTGCCGAACGTCAGAACCTGGATCACGGCCAGCAGGGCCGCCGAGGCGGCCGTCGCCATGAAGAGCAGGATCTTGACTCGGTCGACCGGCACGCCCACGTTGCGCGCCGCGACCGCGGAGCCGCCGGCGCCGAAGATCCAGTTTCCGAACTGGGTGCGCATCAGCACGAAGGTGGCGACCAGCGCGATCCCCAGCCACCAGATGATGACGACGTCGAACTCGCCGAACTGGGCGGTGAAGATGGCGGCCACCGGGTCGCCCGCCGTCGCGGCGTGAACGCCCGGCACCTGCGTGCGGCCGGTCATCGTGCGCGTCACGCCGATGGTCAGGCCCCGCAGGATGAAGAGCATCCCGAGCGTGACGATGAACGACGGCAGGCGCGTGCGGACGACGATGTAGCCGTTGATGAAGCCGACGACGAGCGCGAAGGCGAACGCCGCCAGCACGGCTAACCAGACCGGCCAGCCGAGCTCCGCGATGCCGATGGCGACGACCATGCTCGCGGCCCCGATCATCGAGCCGACCGAGAGGTCGAACTCGCCCGCGATCATGAGCAGGGCAACTGCCGACCCGATGATGCCGACCTGTGCCGCCACCTCGAGGTAGGTCGCCGTGCCGCGAACGCTGAGGAAGCCGCGGTCGCCGGCCAGCAGCGCGAAGAGCAGCCAGACGAGGATCGCACCGGCGATCGCCCCGAGCTCGGGGCGGTTGAGGAGGATGCGCGTCAGCCCGAGGCTGCGGACTCGCTCGTCGGCCTGGCGCGACTGTGCCGTCGCCATTGCCCTGACTCCACGTGTTACGAATGTGAGGTGGCGAGGCCGCCCATCCGGACGGCCCCACCACGCGATTCCTGAAGGGACCGCTAGCGGATCCCCTCGGCGCTGAGCTCGATCACCTGCGCCGCGGTGTCCTGGGTCACGAAACCGGGTCCGGTGAAGATCGGGCCGCCGCCGCCGGGCAGCAGGCCGTACTGGGCGAACTGCGTGACGATCAGCACGCCGAGGTAGCCCTGCAGGTACTGCTGCTGGTCGATGGCGAACAGCATCGTCCCCTCGCTCAACGCGGTCAGCACGTTCTCGCTCAGGTCGAACGTCGCGATCTGGATGTCGGCGGCCCGGCCGGACGCCTCGAGTGCCGCCAGCGCCGGATCGGCGCCGGTGGGCCCGAGGGTCAGGATGCCGTCGATCGTGTCATCTGCCGCCAGCGCCGCCTCGACGGCAGCCTGCGCGCCGGCGGGATCGGTCAGGTTGACCGCAATGACCTCCGACGGGACGCCGCCGAGACCCTCGGCGAAGCCCTGGCAGCGAAGGTCGAGCGCGACGTTGCCGACCTCCTGGTTGACGCAGATCGTGTTCGTCACGCCTGCCTCCGCCATGCGCTCACCGGCGCCGATGCCCGCCTCGAGCTCCGTCTGGCCCACGTGGGTCAGGATGCCGAGGTCGCGGTAGACGTCGCTGCCGGAGTTGATGCTGACGACCGGGATGCCGGCGTCGACCGCCGCCTGGATCGAGGCACCGAGCGCCTCCGCGTCCGGGATCGAGACCACCAGGCCATCGGGCTCCGAGGCAACTGCCGTGTCGATGAGCTGCGACATGGCGACCATGTCGAAGGTCTCCGGCGCGTTGTACTCGACCGTGATGCCGAGGTCCGTCTCGGCCTGGTCGACGCCGTTGGCAACGACCGACCAGAACGGGTCGGACGCCTGTCCGTGCGTGACGACGACGATGCGAAGGTCGCGGCTGCCGCCACCTGCGCCGTCGCCGTCAGCCCCGCCCGTAGACGTGGCCTGCTGCGCCCCGCACGCGGCGAGGAGCAGGCCGAGGGCAACGAGCCCTGGTGCCCAC
>CAZDAV010000187.1:0-2648 GCA_964503725.1 uncultured Steroidobacteraceae bacterium | reverse complement strand
CCCGGTCGGGCGGCGCTCGCATGGGCATCGCTGGTGCTCGTCGTCGCCTGTACCTCGGGTGCTCCGACGACGCCGCCCCCATCGGCCCAGACCGCCAGCTGGCGGGACTTCGTGGACGCCGGGTTGCACGTCGCTGGGACCACCGACGCGCCGTGGATCTTCCCCGACTTCGTCATGACCGATGACATCGGCCGGCCGGCGGATCAGATCGCGGGCGGTATGGACCCCCGCGGCCGGGTGTACCCCGAGCCGCCGGCGTGGATGGCCGCACAGCTGCTGACCGCCCAGCAGGGACTTCGAGCCGTGACCCTCGACGCCGCATATGCCCTCAACGACGAAGCGAATCGCGGACACTTGGCCGTGGGCACGTATGCGGACATCACGATCCTGAGCCGCGACGTCACGCTGGGGACTCCGGACGAGATCCGAGCCACGAAGGTCATTGGGACCATCGTCGGTGGTCAAACTTCCTTCTGCGCCGATATCGAATTCTGCCCGTAAGCGCCATCCAGGGCTTCGATTTCTCGGACTGCGCGGAGCTCGATGGAATCCTGGCGTCCATCCGCTTCGGGCCGTAGGCTCATCGCCCAAGTCCTGCGACGCCGGTGGGGTGCAGCAGGCGATCCCTTACGCGCGGCGGCGGCCCGGAAACGGCCGCCGCCGACCCCGGCCATCGTCGCTTCTTCGCCGACGCCCGCGGCCCAGATTGAACAGATAGGCTGCCCACCTGACTCTCCTGTATGACCGATCCAGATCGGATCGGTTGCCTCATGTTCGGAGGGATGGGTGGAAGCAGCCCTCGTAGACCAGGCGAGACGTGGGGACCCGGAGGCGTTTGACTCCCTGGCTCGCATGGTCGGCGACCGATGCATGGCGATCGCGTTTCGGATCCTGCGCGACGCCGACCTGGCGGAGGACGCCGTTCAGGCCGCGCTGATCACGGCCTGGCGCGAGATCCGTGCGTTGCGGAACCCCGACCGTTTCGAACCGTGGCTCCATCGGATTCTCACCCACGCCTGCTATGCCGAGGCCAGGCATCGCCGGCGATGGTCTGAGGGTCTCCGCCTGCTCCCCGTTGAGCCCGACTACGGGTCCAACGACATCCTGACCGTGGACGATCGCGACCAGCTGGAGCGAGCCATCCGAAGGCTCACCGTCGAGCAGCGCACCGTCCTGGTCTTCCACCACTACCTCGGTCTCTCCATCTCCGAGGTGGCGGAACGCATCGGTATTCCTGTCGGGACGGCGAAGTCCCGCCTGCACCACGCGACTCGGGCGATGCGGGCCAGCCTCGAGGCTGATGCCCGCACGCCCACCTCCCAGGAGCGAATGGCATGACCGCGCCACGTGACCCCAATCGGCTGATCAACGCCTTCCTCCGCGAGGGCCTTGACGAGCTGCCGGACCCGGTCTACGACGCGGTGCGTGACCGCATCGAAACGACACGACAGCGGGCCGTCATCGGCCCGTGGAGGACCCCAGACATGAACCGATATCTCAAGATTGGCCTGGCGGCCGTGGCCGTGGTGGTCATCGCCGTCGTCGGCTTCCAATTCCTCGGCGACTCCAATACCGGCAGTCCCGGCGCGACGGAGACGCCGCAACCGACTGCCACCCCCGAGCCGACGCGCCCGGCCGACGGCAGCCTCCCCGAGGGCCCGTTCGTCGTCACCGGCACCGATGACCTCCTGCAGGTCACGGTCAACATCGCGTCGTCCGGCTGGTTCCCATTGCCGGAAGTCGATGCCGTGACCAAGGACGACGACGGCCTGGACGCGCCGGAATCCGTAAATGGTGCGCTGCTGGCGTGGGGATGGCCAGCCGGGACCGGGTTCAACGTGTACGGAGATCCCTGCCACTGGCTCACAACCATCCCGGAGACGCCTGCCACCACGCCTGACGAGATCGCCGCGGCCTTCGCGGCCCAGGCGTCGACCGACGCGACGGCGCCGGTGGACATCACGGTGGGCGGGTTCGCCGGAAAGGCGATCACGCTCCAGGTGCCGATGTCGTACGACCTGCCGAACGCGAGCCGGGACGAAAAGTTCGCCGATTGCGACGACAGCACGTTGGCCTTCTACGGGGTCGAGGGCGAAACCGGAAATGCGCGGAACGCCCAGGGAGCAGGTCAGATCGACGAGCTGTGGATCCTGGACGTGGATGGATCGATCGTGATCCTCGATGCGGCGTACAGCCCGGCGACACCGGCCGAGCTCGTCGAAGAGCTGCGGGCTCTCGCCGAGTCGGCCACCTTCGAGGCACCCTGACCGATCGCGACCCTCACCGATGCGCGGGCGGCCCACCTGGGCCGCCCGCGCTGCATTTCCGGCGGGGACGATTGAACAGATCGCGCCCTCGGAATGCCCTAACTAGGTGATCAATGGGGTGCTCACCGACCCCTGGCCGCTGATCGGAGGGACTGAGTGACCGCGTTTCAAACAGATGCCCACATGCGGCTCTCCGTTGTGGCGGTCGTGCTCACCGCCCTCGTTGTCAGCGGCTGCGCCCCGAGTTCCTCGAAATCGCCGTCGCCTTCGGCGACCATCCCCAGCGCCGCCCCGTCGGCGTCCTCCCCGGCGAGCAGTTCGGAGGCGGGGAGCCTGGTCCTGGTGGGTCGGATCGTGACCATGGACCAGCCCGCCGTCGCC
>CAZDAV010000186.1:0-2655 GCA_964503725.1 uncultured Steroidobacteraceae bacterium | reverse complement strand
CGTAGCCCGCCTCGCGCATCAGCCGGTCGACCTCGCGGTGGCGGTGGATGCACCACCGATCCGGGAAGCGGCGCACCACCCAGACCACGTTCCAGAAGCGCATCCAGGTCCGTAGCCACCACTTGTCGTTGATGTAGGTCAGGCCCACGATCCGCGGGCCGGGCCGCACCGCGGCGGCCAGCAGCGGCGCCAGGTAGGGGTAGCAGCAGATCACCGAGTCGGCGGTGACGATGTCGGCGCGCGGCAGCTCATCGGCCAGCTCGACGACGTCGCCATACCGATATTCGATCCGGCCCGCCAGCCCTCGCCGCACGGCCTCGGCCTTCGCCGCGTCGAGGTACTCGGGTGACGCATCAACGTCCAGCGCGCTGGCGGCGCCCGCCTCGAGCAGCGTGACGTGCACGGCGCCCACCCCCGCCCCGATGTCCAGCAGCCTGGCTCCCTCCACGCCCTGGGCCAGGATCACGTCGATCAGCTCCTGCGACTCCGCCCGCGGCCCGAACTCGCGGAACAGCTCCGCGTCATCCGCCGCGTCCTGGCCGTCGTAGCCGATCCGCGCCAGGTCCTCGTCGCAGCAGAATCGGCGGGGCGCATCGGATGGCATGCGCGGATGTTGCCCTATCCTGCGGGGCGTGATCGAGCCGGACCCGACCATGGCGTCTGCCGACGCGGACCATCCTCACCTGGAGGTCGGCGCTTTCGGGCCATGGCAGGCCAACGCATACCTCGTCTGGGACGGTCGCACGCCCGACGCGCTAGTCCTGGACCCCGGCATGGGCGCCGCCGAGGCCCTCATGGATCGGGTGGCGGCGAACGGGCTGAAGCTGCACCTCATCGCCAACTCGCACGGGCACATCGACCACATCTTCGACAACGCGCCCCTGATGCAGGCGTCGGGTGCTCCGCTTGCCATCCATCCGGATGACGCATATCGGCTGGGTGGTGCCAACACGTACGGCTTCGTGATCGAGCGGACCGTGGCCAGCGTCGACCTGCGCGAGGGAGAGCAGCTGCGAATCGGCGATCTGGTCTGGGACGTGTTGCACCTGCCGGGGCACACGGAGGGATCGGTCTGCCTGTACGAGGAGCGCCACGCGCTGCTGCTCTCGGGGGATGTGCTGTTCGCCGGCAACTACGGCCGTACCGACCTCCCTGGCGGCGACGACGCGGCCATGATTCACAGCCTGGCCCGGCTGGCGCGCCAGATGCCGGCGGCCGTGCGCGTGCTGCCTGGCCACGGCCCGGAGACGACCATGGAGCGGGAACTGCCCTGGCTCCAGCGCATCGCGGAGGCGGGCCGCCTGCCATGAGCATCCCTGAGCCCCTCGCCGCGGATTCCGCCCTCGCCGCCCAGGCCATCTACCGCCGGCGCTAACGCGTCCCGCCCGGGTGACGGCCGGTCCGTCATTGGGACCACGGGCTATGCGCCGATGACGGCCAAGAGGGACGTGGCGCTCATGGCACCATCCACGTGACGGCTGCATCAGTCATCCGGTCCAAGTCGTGCCACTTATGACGGCCCAGCCGGAAAGCCTCGGGGCGCGCCGCGCCCTAGAGCCAGCCGCGGCGGCGAAAGATCACGAACAGGACCCCGCTGACCAGCAGCATCAGGCCAACCGCGAACGGGTAGCCGAATACCCAGTCCAGCTCCGGCATGTTCGCGAAGTTCATGCCGTAGACGGTGCCGATCAGGGTCGGCGCGAACAGGATGGCGGCCCACGCGGAGATGCGCTTGACCTGCTCGTTCTGGGTGTAGCTCGCCACCGTCAGCGCCTTGATCTCCTCGTTCTGGGCCTGGTTCACGAGCGTGGCGTTGACGGTCAGGATGTCGGACAGCATCTGGCGGAAGCCGTCCACCCGCTCGGCGACGGTCGTGGCGTGGTCGGCCACGTCCCGGAGGTGACGGCGCAGCTCTTCATCGGTCCCGTATTTCTCGAAACCGGCCGCAAGGCCGTCCAGCATGGCCAGGAGTGGCCGCACCGACCGCTGGAAGTCGATCACCTCGCGCGACAGCTCGTAGATGCGCCGGCTGACCGCTGGGTCGCCGCGAAAAACCTCGGTCTCGATCTCGTCGATGTCCTTCTGGAGTCCCGCCACCACGGGGGCGTAGCCGTCGACCACGCTGTCGACGATGGCGTACAGGACCGCTTCGGGGCCCAGGCTCAGCAGCTCCGGATCGGCCTCCATGCGGTGTCGCACGGCGGCCAGGTCGGGTGTCCGGCTGTGCCGCACGGTGACGACGAAGGTGGGTCCGACGAAGACGTGGATCTCGCCGAACTCGACCTCCTCGATCTCGTCCAGGTAGGTGGCGGCGCGCAGGACGACGAAGAGGGTCTCGTCGTAGCGCTCGAGCTTCGGCCGCTGGTGCGCAACGATGGCATCCTCCACCGCCACCTCGTGCAGGCCGAACTCCTCGGCGAGTGCCAGCAACTGGTTCTCATCGGGCCGATACAGGCCGATCCAGGCCATGGCTCCCTGCTGGTCCCGCAGCATGGCCGCGGTGTCAGCCACCGTGACGGGACTCCTGATCCGCTTGCCGTCCCGATAGATCGCACTGTCGACCACGCTCTGCTCAACCGGGAGCTGCTCCGGCGTCAGCCCCGACTCCATCGAGACCTCGGGCGCGGGCTCGAGCGTCTGGCCCCCGGGGCCGCG
>CAZDAV010000185.1:0-2677 GCA_964503725.1 uncultured Steroidobacteraceae bacterium | reverse complement strand
GGCTCTCCTTGATCGGCTTGCCGGAGTTCATCGTCTCGACCACGGCGAACTCGCGGGAGCGCTCCTGCATGATCCGCGCGATGCGATAGAGGTATTTCGCCCGCTCGCTGCCGGGAAGGCGCGACCAGACGGTGTCGTGGGCGCGGCGAGCAGCCGACACGGCCCGGTTGACATCGGCCCGGGAGGCGCGTGCGACGCGGGAGAGGACCTCCTCGGTGGCTGGGTTGATCACCTCGAAGGTGGCCCTCGGCTTGCTCGGGGCGAATTCGTTGTTGATGAAGAGGCCGTACTCGCGCCGGATCTCGATGTGATCCGTGGCCTCCGGAGCGGCGGCGTACTCCCACGGGGAGCCGCTCTTGGTGAGGCCCCAGGATGCCGGGGCGGGCCGACTCTCAGGCTTCTTGACGAGGGTCACGCGGCCGATTATCGCACGGGGCCCTCGGCCGCTTGCCTTCTTCGCCAGGTCCGTATCGGGGGACAGCTAAGGCCCCAGCTGTCTGGATTCGCCGTCAGATTGGCACCCCCGGACCGTTAGGCGGTTGGATCGAGTCGGTTGGCCCCCGTTGGCGTGCATCCTGTGCCCGACCCGAGCGTGGATTGGGTACCCGGACGCGCTGGCGACCAGTGGCACTCGATCTAGTGGTCCCCGCATGCGCGTCTGGTAGGAAAGAGAGCGCCGCGAGGCGACCCTGCGGCTCGCGCAACCAGCCCCGGACCGTCCGACCGTCGTGCGGTAGCGCCGAGCGCAGAACGGTCGCATGGGCGGCCACCCGGCGACGATTCGTGGTGGTGTCCCGCAGCACAACCCAGGTCGCCGTCTCCTTGACGTCCCAGCCACGCTCGGCCGCCAGCCGCGGCGCGAGGCGGCGATACCGGTCCGTGGCGGAGAGGAGCTGCTGGATGTCAACCAGCTGCGTCTTGAGCTCGATCACGAGCAGGTTCCGTCGCGCCGCGTGGAAGGCGAGGATATCGATGACTCCGCGCTCACCATACACCGCGAACGAGACCTCGGGCACCGCCAGCCATGCGGGATGGCGCCGAAGGACGCGGGCGATCTGCTCATGCATCCTGCCGTGACCGGCGCCCAGCATCCGATCGAGATCCCCGCCGCGCCAGCGTGGGACGAAGTCGATCCTGATCTCGAGGGCAGCTGCCACCGCCGAAAGCGTGTCGAGGGTCAGAGTGCCAGCATGGCCGCGTTCGATCCGCGAGATCGTCGAGGTCGAGGTGCGCACTCGCTCCCCGACATCTCGCTGCCTCATGTCGCGGCGAATGCGAACGGCGCGGAAGACACCGCCCAGGCCGATGAGATCCACGCTGCCAGCATGGCGGTGGGCGATTATCGGGCGGCTATCGGCCGCTTATTGGCTGCTCATCTTCCGTGGGAGCGAACCCTCCAGGGCGAGCAGGAATCGCTTGCGCTCGATGCCGCCGGAGTAGCCGCCCAGCCCGCCGCCGGCATGCAGCACCCGGTGGCAGGGGACGACGATCGGGATCGGGTTCGAGCCGAGGGCGTTGCCCGCCGCTCGCGCCGCTCGCGGCGAGCCGGCCTGCGCGGCGACCTGGCCGTAGCTGCGCACGGTCCCGAACGGGATGCCGGCGGTCTGTCGCAGCACGTCGCCCGCAAAGCCGCGGACGAGCGACCAGTCGATCGGCAGGTCGAACCTCCGTCGGCTCATGGCGAAGTAGCCGTCGAGCTGGCGACGGGCCTCGTCCGTGCGTGCGGTGGCGCGCAGGATGCGCGGGCTCACGCGCTCGGCCACCTCCGCCATGACCATCTCTCCCGCCTCGGTGTCATACGCAACCCGCAGCAGGCCGCGCGGCGTGACAAACACCGTCAGCTCACCGAGGGGCGAGTCGATGGACGCGTACGCGACATCCAGCAGGCGTGCGTCCGAGGCGCGACGGGCGAGCGCAGCTGCGAGACGGCCGCGGTCCAGGAACGGGTCTGCCCGCGGCGCGTCGCGGAGCTGCTGCTCGAGATCGGTCATCCGTCCACCTCCTTGCGAAGCCGGCGCAGGCCGGCGCTGACGTTCTGGCGTGCAGCCTCCTCGCTGATTCCCATCCGCAGCCCCACCTCGCGGTAGGCGAGGTCGAAGACGAACCGATGGACCAGCGCGGCACGCTGCTTCGGCGGCAGGGCGCGGACCGTCACCCACAACCCGTCGTCGGGCAGCCGTTGCGCCGGTCCTGCCAGCCGATCTGCCACCCCACCCAGGTCCTCGGTCGGGTGACGCCGGCGGGATCGGACCGTATCGGTCGCCTTGCGGTGGGCGATGGTGTAAAGCCAGGCCCGCAGGTTGTCGGCGTGCCGCAGCCGCGGGTAGGCACGCAAGGCGGAGAGGAGGGTCTCCTGCAGGCAGTCCTCGGCGTCGGACGGACCCACCGACGCGACCAGGAACCGATGCAGCTCCGCGGCGTGATCGTCGACCAGCCGCTGGAACGGGGGCAATTGCACGTGGGAGGAAACGGGGCGGGGCACCGATCCGTGAGGTTCCGGGCCCTAGTCGAGGGTGAAGTAGTCGCCGCCTGAATAGCGCCCGGTTCGCTCCTTGCGGATCTGCATGAGGATGTCGTTGAGCAGTGTGGATGCGCCGAAGCGGAACCGGTCAGGGGTCATCCAGTCCGGCCCCAGCGTCTCGTACAGGACCGTCAGGTAGGCGATCGCCTCCTTGGC
>CAZDAV010000184.1:1525-2680 GCA_964503725.1 uncultured Steroidobacteraceae bacterium | reverse complement strand
AAGTCGTCGTTGATCTCGTCCATCTCCTTGAGGCGGTCGTACGGCACGTTGGCCTCGGCGAGGAGGACGTTCATGTGGCCCGGCATTCGTCCGGCGACCGGGTGGATGGCGAACTCGACGTCCACTCCCTTGGCGATGAGCAGGTCCATCAGCTCGCGCACTGTCTGCTGCGCCTGCGCCACCGCCATCCCGTAGCCGGGCACGATGATCACCTTCTTGCCATAGGCCATCAGGACCGCTGCGTCGTCGGCGGTGATCTCGCGCACTGCCTGGTCGCCCGCGGCACCCGCCGCCACGGCCCCGCCGGCCGTGCCGAACGCCCCGAACAGGACGTTGAAGATGGACCGGTTCATGGCCCGGCACATCAGCTGGGTGAGGATCGTGCCGGATGCGCCGACCAGGGTGCCGGCCACGAGCAGCGCGTAGTTGTTGAGTACGAAGCCCGTCGCCGCCACGGCGATGCCGGTGTAGGCGTTCAGCAGGCTGACCACGACCGGCATGTCGGCTCCACCGATCGGCATCACCGCCGCCACGCCCAGCACCAGCGCGAGCGCCACGAAGAGCAGGAAGAGCGGCACGCTGTTGGTGACCAGGGTGAGCACCACGCCCAGGACCAGGATCCCGGCCACCAGCAGGCCGGTGACGACCTTGTCGCCGGGGTACGTGACCGGCCGGCCGGAGACGATCCCCTGCAGCTTGCCGAAGGCGATCAACGAGCCGGTGAGGGATACGGAGCCGATGACGGCGCCGAGCAGGGTGGCCACCATAAAAGTGACCGGCAGCAGCTCGCCGCCGTGGCCGGCATCGCGCAGGAACTCGGCTGCCGCCACCAGGGCCGCGGCACCGCCACCGGCCCCGTTGAAGATGGCGACCATCTGCGGCATGGCAGTCATCGGGACGCGACGCGCGCCAACCGCGCCGACCAGCGCTCCAGCCGGGATGCCAACGGCCAGGATCCAGACCGTGGCCAGGCCGCCGTCGCGGACCACGAACTCGGTGAAGAAGACCCAGCCGACGATGACCGCCATGCCGCCGGCAGCCAGCCGGTTGCCGCGGCGCGCCGAGACCGGCGAGGCCAGGAACTTCAGGCCCAGGATGAACGAGACCGACCCGGCCAGGTAGACGAAGAAGGTGACGATGTCGAGGGTGGTCACG